>JBKJOY010000353.1:0-7306 GCA_046595415.1 Thermomonas sp. | reverse complement strand
CTCGCTCTGGTCCGGGTGGACCAGGAACACGATTTCGTAATGACGCATTGTCGTTTCCTTATGGATGTCGCCGGCGCTAGGCCGGTCGGGTAAGCCCTCGGCCACCTGCGTATTGGACGGCAGGCGCGTTCGGGCAAGGTCCCCCACGGCGTGCGGGACGCGAGCGGGAGCCGGCCATTATGGCGAATCAATGACTTGCGCGCAATCGGCGCGGCAAATACGTTCGATCAGCGCGATGGATCAGGCGGCTTTGCCGGCATCCGTAGTGAAGCTGGATCCGCAGCCGCATTCGCCGGCTACATTGGGGTTGCGGAACACGAACTGTTCGTTGAGCCCCTGCTTCACGAAGTCGATCTCGGTGCCATCCACCTGCGCCAGGCTGTCGGCGTCCACATAGATGCGGATGCCGTCGGCGTCGAAGACCTGATCGTCGCCGCGCTGTTCACGCGCCATGTCGGCCTTGTAGCCCCAGCCGGAGCAGCCGGTGCGCGACACACCGAAGCGCAAGCCAAGCGCAGCGGGATCGGCATCGAGGTAGCCGCGGATGCGGTCGTGGGCGGACGGGGTCAGGGAGATGGCCATGCAGGGATTCTAAGAGGAAACGATGTAGCTCCGGTAAACTGCACCCCTGACATGCGTCTCCCCTGCAGGATTTCAAGATGACTACGATTAGTGTTGCCCAGGCGCTTGCCGGGCATGTGGCCGAGGGTGGCCAGGTCACCGTGCGTGGCTGGGTGCGGACGCGCCGAGACTCCAAGGCGGGGCTCAGCTTCATCCACCTCAGCGACGGTTCCTGCTTCGCGCCGATCCAGTTGGTCGCGCCGGACACGTTGGCGAATTACGAGTCCGAGGTGAAACACCTGACCACTGGCTGCGCGATCATTGCCACCGGAACGCTGGTGAAATCGCAGGGCCAGGGCCAAGGATTCGAAGTGCAGGTGTCTCACATCGAAGTCAGTGGCTGGGTCGAGGATCCACTGACCTATCCGATGCAGCCCAAGGCGCATTCGCTGGAATACCTGCGCGAGTTCGCCCACCTGCGCCCGCGTACCAATCTGTTCGGTGCGGTCACACGCATCCGCCATTGCCTGTCGATGGCCGTGCACCGATTCTTCCACGAGCGGGGTTTCTACTGGATCAGCACGCCGATCGTGACCACCTCCGATGCCGAAGGCGCCGGCCAGATGTTCCGCGTGTCCACGCTCGACATGCAGAACCTGCCGCGCGACAAGGCCGGCGCGGTCGATTTCAGCCGGGACTTCTTCGGCAAGGAAACCTTTCTCACGGTCTCCGGCCAGCTCAACGTCGAGGCCTATTGCCTGGCGCTCAGCAAGGTCTACACGTTCGGCCCGACCTTCCGCGCGGAGAACAGCAACACCACACGCCACCTGGCCGAGTTCTGGATGATCGAGCCGGAGATCGCCTTTGCCGATCTCAATGACGATGCCGATCTCGCCGAGGAATTCCTCAAATACCTGTTCCGCGCGGTACTTGACGAGCGCGGCGATGACATGGCGTTCATCGCCGAACGCGTGCAGAAAGACGCGATCAGCAAGCTCGATGGCTTCATCAACGCGCCGTTCGAGCGAATCGACTACGGCGACGCGATCAAGCTGCTGCAAGCCAGCGGCAAGACATTTGATTACCCCGTCGAATGGGGCCTGGACCTGCAGACCGAGCACGAGCGCTGGCTGACCGAGGAACACGTCGGCCGCCCCGTTGTGGTGATGAATTATCCCGAACAGATCAAGGCGTTCTACATGCGCCTGAATGACGACGGCAAGACCTGCGCGGCAATGGACGTGCTGGCCCCCGGCATCGGCGAGATCATCGGCGGCAGCCAACGCGAAGAACGGCTGGACGTGCTGGATTCGCGCATGGCGCAATTCGGTCTGGATCCCGCGCATTACGGCTGGTACCGCGATTTCCGCCGTTACGGCAGTGTGCCGCACGCGGGCTTCGGCTTGGGCTTCGAGCGATTGGTGGTGTACGTCTGCGGCCTGTCCAACATCCGCGACGCCATTGCTTACCCGCGCGCGCCCGGCCACGCCGAATTCTGAGAAGGCTGCGCTGTGAAAAGGACATCTCTGGGAAGGAGTCACTGATCGATGGATGCGGACCTCATCCTGTTCCTTGCACTGACCTCGTTGGCTACCGCGATCGCGGGCGCGACCGCCTTCGTCATCTTCTGGCCCTTGGCGTTGGTACACATCCGCGACCGCCATCCGGAGATCACCGCAGTCCTCGGCGAAGGCGCCTTCCTCAAACCCCGCGCGTTGCTTTGGCTGCTGCGTGCCGAATACCGCGGCAACCCGGACCGCAACATGACCGGCTTGACCACACCAGCGCGCATTTCGCTGCTGGTCATCATTTTCGGGCTGGCCGCAGGCGGGTTGCTGTGGTTGCTCGCGGAGATCGTGAAATGAACGAAGCACGGAATGACACATGGTGGCTGGCTACGATCGGTCGAACGATCGTCTGGGCGCGCCTGCGCGAACGTGATGCAGGCACCGGCGAAGTCTTCGACAGCGATGGCAACACACTGGCTTATGACAGCGTGGACACCGCACGTGCTGCGCTGATGGACGCCGAATTCGTCGAATTTGATGGGCTTGACGAAGAAGATTCGCTCGAACGCGGCTTTGCGCCCGGTGAACTCGCACCACCGCATGCAAAGGACGACGAGGGCTTGCGCCCGCAGATGATCCAATCGCTGGGAAGCCGCGCCTGATGGACCTCGATCTCTCCGGCAAACATGCGCTGGTCTGCGGTGGCTCGGAAGGCATCGGCCGCGCGACAGCACTGGAGCTTGCACGACTTGGCGCCGACGTGACCCTGCTGGCGCGCCGCGAAGAGGCACTACGCGATGCAGTGGCATCGCTGCCTTGCGCCGACAACCAGCAGCATGGCTTTGTGGCCGCCGATGTCGCGCAGACCTTCGAGCTTGGCCAGGTTGTTACTGCACTCGCAACGAACAACCCGGTTCACATCCTGATCAACAACACCGGCGGCCCGCCAGGCGGATCCGCGCACGCGGCTGAGATCGGCGCGTACCTCGATGCGTTCAACAAACACCTCATCGCGAACCAGATCTTGCTGCAAACGGTATTGCCATGCATGCGCAGCGCGCAATGGGGCCGCATCGTCAACGTGATCTCGACCTCGGTGTACGAGCCGATCGCGAACCTTGGCGTCTCCAACACCATCCGCGGCGCGGTGGCGAGTTGGGCAAAGACGCTGTCGAAGGAACTCGGTGCAGATGGCATCACCGTCAACAACGTGCTGCCGGGCTACACACGCACGCAGCGGCTGGATCAGATCCTGGCCGACCGCAGTGCGGCCACCGGCAAGAGCCAGGATGAGATCGCCCAAGGCATGCTGGCCACAGTGCCGGCCGCTCGTTTCGCCGAGGCACATGAAACCGCGTCGATGATCGCCTTCCTGTGTTCGCCTGCCGCTGCTTACGTCAACGGCCAGTCGATCGCGGTGGATGGCGGTCGCATGCAATCCATTTGAACCTCGTCGCGGAGCTTTCGCTTTAAACTAGCGGTATGCAACGCTACCGGCACTGGATCAATGGCGACGCAGTCGAACCCGGCAACGGGGAATGGCTGGACGTCTTCAATCCCGCAACCGGCGAGGTCATCGCGCAAGTTGCCGATGGCGATGCCAGCGACGTGGATACTGCAGTCCAAGCCGCACAAGCCGCGTTCCCGGCGTGGTCGGCCTTGCCGAATAGCGAACGTGCACGCTGGCTGGAAAAATTGGCCGACGCCTTGGAACTGCGGATCGATGCATTTGCAGAAGCAGAATCCCGCGATGGCGGCAAACCGATTTCCCTTGCCCGCAACATCGAGATCCCGCGGGCGGTCAGCAACCTGCGGTTTTTTGCGCATGCCGCAACCCAGTTTTCCAGCGAATCACACCACGGCGAAGCCGGGCTGAACTACACGCTGCGGCTACCGCTGGGCGTCGTTGGCTGCATCAGTCCGTGGAACCTGCCGCTCTATCTGTTCACCTGGAAGATCGCGCCCGCACTCGCGGCCGGCAATACCGTGGTCGCCAAGCCATCGGAAATCACCCCTCACAGCGCGACCTTGCTGGCCAAACTGCTGGTCAAGATCGGGTTTCCGGCCGGCGTGCTCAATGTGGTGCATGGACGTGGTCCGGGGGCGGGTGAAGCCATCGTCCGCCATCCCGCCATCAAGGCGATTAGTTTTACCGGCAGCAGTGCGGTCGGGCGCCAAATTGCCGGCATTGTTGCGCCGATGCTGAAGAAATTTTCGCTGGAGTTGGGTGGCAAGAATGCAACGCTGGTGTTCGCCGACAGCGACTGGCGGCACCACCTCGATACACTGGTGCGCAGTGCGTTCCAGAACAGCGGGCAGATTTGCCTGTGCGGTTCGCGGCTCCTGGTCGAGCGCGCCATCTACGCTGAATTCCGCGCCGCGTTCGTCGAACGCGTGCTGGCTTTGCACATTGGTGAGCCCTCCAATGAAACGACGCAGATTGGCCCGCTGGTCTCGCAGGTCCAGTACGACAAGGTGCTCGCCGCCATCGTCCGCGCAAAGCAGGAAGGCGGCCACTTACTGTGCGGGGGCAATGTAGTCGAGGGTCCGGGCTGGTATGTCGAACCCACGGTGATTGAAGGCCTCGGCCCGGAGTGCGCGACCAATCGCGAGGAAATCTTCGGCCCGGTCGTGACCTTGCAGGTCTTTGATGACGATGCCGAAGCATTGTCCTTGGCCAACGCCAGCGATTACGGCCTATCTGCATGCATATTCACTCGTGATCTGACGCGCGCCCACCGCCTCGCTGCTGGTCTGCGAGTGGGCATGGTCTGGATCAACACCTGGCTGATGCGTGACCTGCGCACGCCGTTTGGTGGCAGTGGCCAGTCCGGCCATGGTCGCGAAGGCGGTATGGAAGCAATGCGCTTTTTCACCGAGCCCCGCAGTGTGGGCATTCAACTTTGATGGGGATTCCCGAATGACGGCATTAGACAACCTGCTTCGCAATAACGTCGCTTGGGCCGAACGCGTGTCGCGCGAGGACCCGGGCTTCTTTGAACGTTTGTCGAAGCAGCAGGCACCGCAATACTTGTGGATCGGATGTTCCGACTCGCGGGTACCAGCCAACCAAGTGGTCGACCTGACGCCCGGCGAAGTGTTCGTCCATCGCAACATCGCCAATGTGGTGGTGCATACCGATCTGAACTGCCTGTCGGTGATCCAGTTCGCGGTTGACGTGCTCAAAGTCAAGCACATCCTGGTCGTCGGTCACTACGGTTGCGGTGGAGTGCATGCGGCGTTGACCCAAATGCGGGTGGGACTGGCCGACAACTGGATCCGTCATGTCGGCGATGTGGCGGTCAAGCATGCAGCGCTGTTGGAGAGCATCGACAGCGAGCATCTCCGCCACGACCGCTTGTGCGAGCTCAATGCACTGGAACAGGTCACCCATGTCTGCCAGACCACGATCGTGCAGGACGCCTGGGCACGTGGGCAGACGCTGAGCGTGCATGGCTGGGTGTATACCCTGCGCGATGGTCGCGTGCACGACCTGGGTCTCGATGTCGGCTCTCACGCTGCGCTTGAAGCCCAATACACCGTTGCATTGGCGCGCATCCATGCCGATATGGAAGACCGTTGATGAGTGAGTCAGTCCGTAACAAGACTATCCATGCTGACAAAGCACCCAGGGCGGTTGGCAGCTATCCGCATGCCCGCCGGGTCGGCAACCTGTTGATGTTGTCTGGCCTCGGCCCACGCGATCCGGCAACCAACGCGATCGTCGGCAATGAGTATTTCGCCGATGGCCGCATTCGCAAATACGACATCGAGGCACAGGCGCGCGCGGTATTCGCCAACGTCCGCGCAGTGCTGGATGCCAGCGGTGCGCGCTGGGAAGATCTGGTCGATGTGACCGTCTACCTCACCGACATGGCCCGCGACTTCAAGACCTACAACGCCGTGTGGTCCGAGTTCTTCCCCGATGCCGACAGCGCACCGTGCCGGACCACGCTGGGCATCACTGCATTGCCCACGCCGATCGCGATCGAGCTCAAGTGCATCGCGGCGCTGAAAGACGCGAGCTGAAGGAGAGCCACGATGCTGCCCAATCCCATCAACCTGCACGCCTGGGTCGACGAACACCGCCACCTGCTCAAGCCACCGGTCGGCAACAAGTGCATTGTCGACGGCGACTACATCGTGATGGTCGTCGGCGGTCCGAACGCACGCACCGATTACCACTTCGAAGACGGCCCGGAATGGTTCTACCAGCTCGAAGGCGAGATGGTGCTGCGCATCCAGGAAGAGGATGCATCCGGCAAGCTCGCCCCTCGCGATATCCCGATCCATGCCGGCGAGATGTTCTACCTGCCGCCACACGTGCCGCATTCACCGCAACGCATGCCCGGCTCGGTGGGCCTTGTGATCGAGCGCAAGCGCCTGCCCCATGAAAACGATGCGCTCATGTGGTTCTGCATCAATTGCAACCATAAGGTTTACGAAGAATTCTTCCATCTGGTCGACATCGAACAGGATTTCTTTCGCGTGTTCGAGGCGTTCTATCGCAGCGATGCGCTGCGCACGTGCAGCCAGTGCGGCACCCTCAACCCGCGCCCAAGCCGCTATGAAATGAATGCGGAATCGCAGGCGGACATCACCTGACATGTTGAAAATCGATACCCACGCACACTACCTGCCCAAGAGCTGGCCAGATCTGGCCAGCAAGTACGGCGACAACCGCTTCCCGGTCATCCACCACGGCGAGGACGGCCGCAGCCGCATCTACAAGGATGGCAAGTTCTTCCGCGAGATCTGGGCCAAGACCTGGGATCCGCAGATTCGTATCGATGAATTCGCCACCTTCGGTGTGCAGGTGCAGGTGCTGAGCACGGTGCCGATGATGTTCAGCTACTGGGCCAAGGCCAGCCAAGCGCTGGAGTTGCACCGCACGCTCAATGACCACATGGCGCAGGCCTGCAGTGAATTTCCAAGGCACTGCGCCGGCATAGGCACCGTGCCGTTGCAGTCGCCATCCCTGGCGGTTCGTGAGTTGGAACGCTGCGTGGATGAACTCGGTTTGCAAGGCGTGCAGATCGGCTCGCACGTGGGTGACTGGAACCTGGATCAACCGGAGTTGTTCGAATTCTTCGAGGCGGCCAGTGACCTTGGCGCCGCGATCCTGGTGCATCCGTGGGACATGATGGGCACCGATTCGATGCCGAAGTACTGGCTGCCATGGCTGGTCGGAATGCCGGCCGAACAATCGCGCGCCGCATGCTGCCTGGTATTCGGTG
>JBKJOY010000313.1:0-3635 GCA_046595415.1 Thermomonas sp. | reverse complement strand
GCGCTTGCGCATGGTGAGACGTCGCAAGCCTGGCACTGTGAAGCCATCGAGGTTGATGACCTGCGGTCGATTACAGCGCCATCTCGTACTCAAGTTGGAAGCGCACGGTGGTATCGGGCGCGCCGGCAGTGACCCCGGCCAGGACCGCACCGTCGTATTTGATCTTGTGGCCCGATGTCAGCCGCCGGCTACCGAACAACGCCGGACCCAGCTTGGCTTGATGACCGCCCAGGTCGCCCAACGCCCCCAGCTCGCCGAATCCCTGCAGCCCGAATTCGAGCGCGGGATTACCGCGATGCTTCCACTGCCACGCATAACCCACTTCGGTCTTGGCACCATCGACCAGTTCGCGCGCGAACTCAATGTTGAGGTTGAATTGTTCGCGCCCCACTTGCGTCTGCAACAGCGGGCCAAACTCGATCTCGTTCAGTCCCTCGGCGCGGTTGTGCACGACCTCGGCGATCAGGCCCACGTCCAGCCAATGCTTTCCAGGTTCTGTCAGCAGGAAGATGTTCTCGGACTTGAATTCCTCGATCTGGCCACCCTCGCCCGGTGCCCGCGAATAGAACACCGCCAGCTCGGTGAACCACCGCGAGGTCACGCCGTAGCCGATGTCGAATACGAACTGCTGCTCATCGCCTTGGCGAGTCCCGCTGAAATCCTGCGAACCACCACGGAATTCCAGTTCCAGTTCGCGGTATTCGACTTTGGGCTGGTAGACCTTGGAGGCGGCGCCGGCATGGGCTGGCAAGGACAGCGCCAGACCAGGTGCCAGCGCTACCAGCGCGATCAGCGTGTTACTGATGCCGCGGTGTCGTCGACGTTGCTGGCTAGCGTGGCGGGTGCGATGCGGATGGTTCCCCATGTTTTCATTCCTATCAGGATGGTCGAAGCGGTGATCACGTAAAAAAGCAGTTGCATGCCTGTCGGACGCGCGTCGTAACCGATCAGGGTGCGCAGGGTCTGCCCAGCCAGCGACTGGTTGGACAGCAGCCATGAGGTATCCCAGATCCTCTGCCCGAGCGCCGGCAGCCAGTCAGCCTGGACCAGGTAGTGCGCGGCCTGCGAAGCAAGACCCGCGGCCAGCAGAAGTACCATCCAGTTGGTGGCGCTGAAGAAATAGCGGATCGGGATGCCGAGCAATCCGTAGTAGAGCGCTACCCCGACTGCTGCGCCCGCCGTCAGCCCGATGACGCCGCCCGCGACCATCGACGTGACGCTGGAGCCACCGACGCCCATGCCGTACAGGAACAACACCACTTCGGAGCCTTCGCGCAACACCGCCAGCGCGACCACCAGGAGGAGTGCCTTGACCGGGCGCGCTCCGGTGACGACGGCAGTGCCGACCGACTTCATCTGCTGCGCCAGTTCCCGGCCGTGACGCGCCATCCATATTGCGTGCCAGGCAAGCATCAGGACCGCCGCGAGCAGCACTGCGGCATTCAATAATTCCTGGCCCATTCCTTCGGCAGCATTGGCAATCGTTCCCGCCCCCAGTGCCACCAGCACTGCCCCGCCGATCCCAAGCAGCACGCCACTGGAAATCCAGCCGCCACGGCCAACCAATCCGCGGGTCGCAGCACAGACAATACTGATGATCAGTGCGGCCTCCAGCACTTCACGGAAGACGAGGATGGCGGTGGCGAGCATGGGGATGTCCTGTGGGCGGTTGGCGGTGATGTTTGGCACCAGTGCCAGCTACTCGGCGATCAGCGCGCCTTTGGCGGTAGCCATGTTGAATTCGCCAAAGAACGGGTAGCGTCCGGGACGCAGCGGTCCGACAAACACCACGATCCGGCTGTTACCCGCGACTACTTTTTCGCGGTTGAGCTCGTAACTCTCGAACTCTTCGGCGCTGGGATCGGTGTTGACCACAGTCAGCTTGATCTTGCGGCCGGCTGGCACTTTCAACTCTGCAGGCACGAAGCGATGCCCGCTGATGGTCAGTGTGGCTTCGTACAGATCGGCAGCGCGCGCATTGACGCTACCCAGCGTCAGGGCAGTGAAGGCGAGGGCGAGAAGGATGCGAGGCATCTGAAGTTTCCTGTAATCCGGGTTGTTGGTTAATGATAATGGTTATTATTTGCTTTCGCAATTCATTCCCAATGCTGAGACATACGATGGTAAAAAAGCAGCCTTTGCCAAGCGATCGGGGCTATCGATGCGGCTGCTTGCGGGCACATATCGGAACTTTTCTAGTCAACGCTGCGGAGGGCAGCGAATCACGCATGCCCTGCGCCGTGTTGCGGTTGTAACGCACGTTTCAAGCATGGGGAGTGACTTGCGGCGCCCAGTTGACGTACCAAGGGAGGAAATCGTCGCAAAGTAGTGATAGCCTCGGCAGCCCACCCCCGTGGAGCGAAATCCGATGGCCATTTGGAAAGACCCAACGCCGGCCCCGAAGGCCGACCCCATTCGTTTCGACAGCACGCCGTCGATTCCCGAACCGAAACCTGCACCGACGCTTGCTCCGAGCCCCGCACCAACGCCGGCCCGCAGCATGGAGACACCTGCGCGCGAATCGGTGATTGCCGCTGATCTCACCATCGAAGGCAAGATCGAAGGTGCCGGTCACATTCGCATCGCCGGCAAGTTCAAGGGCGACGTGCGCGTGCAGGGCAACCTGACCATTGAACAAGGCGCCAAGGTGTCTGGCAGCGTCACCGCCAACAAGGTGACCTTGGCTGGCGAGTTGGACGGCAACGTCGATTCCGCGCAGCAGGTCGAGCTGCAACAGACCGGCGTGGTGAATGGCGACCTGAAGACGGGTTCGCTGACCGTCGCTGCCGGTTCGCGCATCCGTGGCCATGTCGAATGCGGCTGGAGCGACAAGGACAGCAAGGCGTTCACTTCATCGACAACGCCGGCAACATCAGCCAGCGCCGCCAGCAAGATGGAGAGCGGCAGCGTCGCATGAACGCAGCGCGCCCAGGCACGACAGGTGCAACCCGCACCTGTCCGCACTGCAAGGCCGTGATTCTTGAAAGTTCGACGGTGTGCCCGGCTTGCCGTGGCCACCTGCGTTTCGACGCCCCTGCCGTGGATGTATCCGCACACTTCGTGCCGTTACAGGTCGAAGGCACGATCAACGCGACCGCCGACAGCGCGTTCGAGTACACGATGGTGGTGGTGATCCGTGACGAGAACAACCGGGAGCTCAGCCGGCACGTGGCTGGCGTTGGCGCGGTATTTCCCGGTGAGTCACGCAGCTTCAGTGTCACCGTGGAAGCCGTGCCCGCCTCTGCCGGCAAGCGTCGTCGACATTAAGATGCCACCAAGCCCAGCGCACTAATCGCAACTGTTGCAGCCACCGCAATCCTTGCCATCGCCGATAGGTGTTGGCGCGAGCCAGCGCCCGATCTTTTTAAAGTAGGCCGGCGCGCCATCGCGCAATAACGGCAATGCCAACGCGATGCGCAGGCGCCGGGTCGCGCCCGGAAACTGATTGCGCATGACCACGACCAAGCTCACGCACACTGCCAGCGCAATCAGCAGGTACTGGACCAGCAAGCCGGCTGTCATCACCCAGCACCCATCGCAACTGCGATCTGGTAGGTCAGCAGCGACGCCAGATAAGCCAACGCAAACAGGTACACGGTGGCAAAAGCGGTCTGTTTCCACGAATGAGTTTCGCG
>JBKJOY010000287.1:0-8350 GCA_046595415.1 Thermomonas sp. | reverse complement strand
ACCTGGTCGCCATTCCCGTCGCCGACAGCAACCAGCTGCAGATCGGCGACTTCGTGGTCGCGGTCGGCAATCCGTTCGGCGTCGGCCAGACGGTGACCTCGGGCATTGTCTCGGCGGTGGGCCGCAACAACCTGCCGGGCGCCGGCTTCCAGAACTTCATCCAGACCGACGCCTCGATCAATCCCGGCAATTCCGGCGGTGCACTGGTCAACCTCAACGGTGAACTGGTCGGCATCAACACCGCCAGCTACAACCCGCGCGGATCGATGGCCGGCAACATCGGGCTGGGTTTTGCGATCCCGTCCAACCTGGCATCCAGCATCAAGGATCAGTTGCTGGCCGGTGGCGTGGTCCGCCGCGGCACGCTGGGCATCGACACCCAGGACCTGGATGCCCGTATCGCCAAGGGACTGGGCTTGAGCGAGACCCGTGGCGCGGTGGTGACCCGCGTGTATCCGGGCTCGGCGGGGGCAACGGCAGGCATTCAAGTCGGCGACGTGATCCTGGCCGCCAATGGCGAACACATCGACAACGCCGAAGCATTGCGTAATTTCCAGGGCCTGCAGGCGGTGAACACCAGGGTCACTTTGGACGTGCGTCGCGCGGGCAAGCCGCTGCAACTCACCACCGGGTTGCGCGAGGCACCCAAAGCGTTGCAAGGCACCCAACTCGACCTACGCCTGAGCGGCGCCAGCTTCGCAGAACTGCCCGAGTCGTTGCGCCGCCAGGGGCTCAGCGGCGTGCTGGTGGACGACGTGGCGCGCGGTAGCCGCGCCGACCAGAACGGTTTGCAGAAGGGCGATGTGGTGTTGGCCTCCAACAGTGGTCAGTTCAGTGACCTGAGCGGCTTTCGCATCGCGTTTGCACCAAAACCAAATACAACTAACACGCTCATCCTGCGTGTGCTGCGCGGGCGCATTACCGGCGACTTACCGATGCGCTGACCGCGCATACTCATGACCAAACACGCATGACCTGTCCGTCATAACGGGTGACTCATGACGCGTACCTCATGACGCGTTCCTCATGACAGCCGCATCACACAGCCAATGTAACGATTCATGCTGGAACCGATGTTCTCCCCATTCCATTCGCAAGGAGCCACCAAATGAGCACGAACACCGAAGCGGTCAAGAGCAATCTCGGCGAAGCCGGCACGCATCTGAAGCAGGCCGCTGTGCACGCGAGTGACGCGATCAAGGGCGCCGCAGGCGCTGCGGGCGACGAGATGCGCCTCGGCAAGGCGCAAATGAAATCCGAACTTGCCGATGGCGCACTGGCTGGCCTGAGTGCCGCCGAGCATTTCAGCGGTGCGACCGGCGAGCAGGTCGACAAGCTGATGGACAAGGGCCGCGACTTGATTGAAAGCGCCTCCGAGTTGATCCGCGAGCGCCCGCTTGCCGCCTTCGGAGTTGCCTTCGCTGCCGGTTGGATCATTTCCAAGCTCGGCCGCAGCGACAAGTAAGCCGTTGCAATGAGCGACGGACAGGACACGCCAAGGCCTGATCCAAACGCTTCGCCTGGGGAAGAACCCCAAGCGGAGCGCGACGGCGTGGCGCCCGACATCGCTGAAGCAGTGCGCGAATTCAACGCAAGCGGACGCGCAGGGCTGAAGGCAGCCCATGACGTGACGAAGGCACTGCGGATCCTCATTGCCGCGGACTTCTCGCTGGCCCGCAGTGCGTTCGGGCGCACGCTGGCGCTGACGGGCGTGGCGATCGCGTTCGGTGCATCGTCATGGTTATTGCTCATGGCCAGCCTGATCGTGGCGTTGACGCGGGGACTTGGCTGGTCTTGGACACTTGCGCTGCTGCTGACCGCTGCGATCAGCGTGGCAGCCACCGTGCTGGCCGCCTGGTGGGCAGTACGCTATTTCGAATACACCCGCATGCAAGCCACCCGCCGCCAGTTCGCGCGACTTGGTATGGGCGAGCTGGCGGAGTTCATGCCAGATGTCGACAGCCATGAGTCAACCGAGGATGCTGCGTCGCGTGTCACCGACGCCACCAACAACGACCCGGTCAAGAAAGGCCTGGGCGTGGACGTCACCCCGCCATGAGGCTGCCAGCATGAGCTTCGACGCACTGATCCAGAAGGTGAAACAGGCGGAAGTCGCGCTGGAAGCCAGCGAGCGCGACACCTCGCAGCACTGGAAGGAACTGAAGGTCATCTGGAAGGAAAACTGGACCCCGGGCCGGATTGTCATCGCCGGGCTGGCGTCGGGATTCATGGTGGGTCGCGCCAAGCCGTTGAAAATGGCAACCGGTGGCGGTGTGCTGAACCTCGTCACTGCCCTCAGTGGATTGATGGCCAGCGGCAGCGCCAAGGCCGCGGCTGACGAGGCGGGGCACGCGGCGGATGCCGCCGTGGCCGCTACCCCCGTGGCCACGGCCACGATGACCACGGAAACCACCACCCCATGAGTATCGCAAGCGACGCACCCCTGCCGCCGACCCACACGGACGTTTCGATCCATTCACGGCCGCGCTCGTCATTCGCCTTGGTCGTGTTGGCGGTGCTGGCGGTCGGATATACGTTATGGGCGGCACAGGACCTACTGCTACCAGTGCTGCTGGCGATGTTCTTCGCGCTGCTTGGCAATCCGATCCTGCGGTTGTTGAAGCGGCTATACATCCCGCGCTTCCTCGGCGCGCTGATCGTACTGGCGGCCTGGATCACGATTGCCATCGTGCTCGGGAGGCAGTTGGTGCAGCCGGCTGGCGATTGGATTCGAGAAGCGCCCCGTCAACTGCGCACGTTGACCCCAAAGCTGCAGGCCATGACAAAACCGGTCCAAGCCGCGAACAAGGCCGCTGAGAACATGGCCCGCGCCGCCGGTGGCGAGATCACCAGCAAACCTGTGCAGGTGGTCAAGACTGAGATCGACGACCCCTACAAATCACTGACAGCGACACCGAGGGCGCTCGCCGCCGTGTTGGCCGTGGTGTTGCTGACGTTTTTCTTCATGGTCTACGGACAATCCCTGCAGCGCGGCGCGATTGCGCTGGTGCCGGACCGTCAGAAGAAGAAAGTCACCGTCGACATCCTGCAGACGATCGAAACGGAAATCAGCCGCTACGTGCTCACCATCAGCGCGATCAACGCGGTGGTCGGACTGATCTTCGCCGGTTGCCTGTATTTTTTCCTGCACCTGCCTCTGAATGAGGCTTTGCTGTGGGGCACGATGGCCGCCATCCTGAATTTCGCGCCTTTCGTGGGCCCGGTGATCGGCATTGTCGTCATGCTGCTGATGGGCTTCGCTACCCACGATGCGCCATTGCAGGCGCTCGCGCCCGCTGCGATCTACCTCGGGCTGCATACGCTGGAGGGTGAAATCATTACCCCGATCGTGGTCGGCAAGCGCCTGGCAATCTCACCCCTGGTGTTGATCTTGGCGCTGATGGTGTTCGGCTGGCTGTGGGGAATCATTGGCCTGCTGTTGGCAGTGCCACTGATGGTCTGTGTGAAAATCGTGCTCACCCGGATCGAGGGGATGGACGGCTGGGCGCGCTTGCTGGAGTGAGCTTGGATGCCGAGCGCAACCGCTTATCCACGGCGCGACGCAACCGTTATCACGACGTCGGGCAGGAGCCCGTCCTACAATGGGCGCATGCGTTTTCCGATTCGCGCCATCAGCCTCGATCTTGACGACACCCTGTGGCCGTTCGCGCCGATAGGCGATCGCATCGAGAAGTCGCTGCACGCCTGGTTCGTCGAGCACAGTCCACGTACCGCGGAGCGTTTCCCGATAGTGGAAATGCGCGCGCTGCGTGAGCGCGTGCATGCAGCATTCCCGCAACACGAGCACGATCTTGGCCTGCTGCGACGGCTGACCATAGAACGCGCATTGCAGGATTCCGGCGACGACCCGTCACTTGCCAGCGCGGCGTATGAAATTTTCTTTCGCGAACGCAACCGCGTGGATTTCTATGCGGATGCGCGCCACGGTCTGGAACGCATCGCCGCGCGCGTGCCGGTGGCGGCGCTGACCAATGGCAACGCCGACCTCGCCGCGATCGGCATTGCCTCCTTGTTCCAGTTCCAGTTGGGCGCACGCGAGTTCGGCAGCGCCAAGCCCGATCCCGGCATCTTCCTGGAGACCTGCGCCCGCTTGGGCGTGCCGCCCGGCGAAGTCCTGCACGTGGGCGACCACCCGCACATGGATGTCGCCGGCGCTGCGCATGCGGGCCTGCGCACGTGCTGGATCGACCGCGGCGACCACGCCTGGCCGCAGGATCTGGCCACCGCCGACCTGCATGTCACCACCTTGACTGCACTCGCCGATTGGCTGGAAGCAGGTCCGCAAGATGGACCTCCCGCCACCGGCACCCTGGACGACGCCCCATGACCCTGCCCCTCGGTTTTGCCACGCCTTCGCAGGTGGACACCACGCAACCGCTGCACTTGGTGCAGCGTGATGCCTACGCGGACTGGCACGCAGCGCAACCCACGGCGGTGCAGGCGTGGCTGGACGCGCAACAATTCGACGGCAGTGCAGGCGCGGCGATGGCATGGGCGGACAGCGACGGCCGCCTCGCCGGCGCGGTGCTCGGCATCGGCGATCCCCTGGACCCGTTCTCCTACGCGCACGCGCCTTTCGCGCTGCCCGCAGGCGACTGGCATGCGGCAATCGATGCCGATGCGGCGACTGCCGCCGCGTTGCAATTGGGCTGGGGCATGGGCTGCTATCGCTTCACCCGCTACAAGGCGGCCACGCGCGCGCCGGCACGTCTGGTTGCCGATTTCGATGCGGCCTGTTTCGACATCCTCGCCGCCTGCACGCGGGTGCGCGACATGGTCAACACGCCGACCGAACACATGGGCCCGGACGAGCTGGAAGCCGTGTCTCGCGAGATCGCAACGGCGCATGGCGGTGGCATCACGGTCATCGCCGGCGACGACCTGCTCACCCAGAACTACCCGGCGATCCATGCGGTCGGCCGCGCATCGCATCGCGCGCCACGCATGATCGAAATGAGTTGGGGCGATGCAGCGAATCCGCATGTCGCCATCGTCGGCAAGGGCGTGTGCTTCGACAGTGGCGGGCTGGACATCAAGTCCGCCGCCGGCATGCGCAACATGAAGAAGGACATGGGCGGCAGCGCCCACGCCATTGCACTGGCCGAGTTGATCATGGCGCGCAAATTGCCGGTGCGGATCACCTTGCTGGTCGCCGCGGTGGAAAATTCGATTGGACCGAATGCGTTTCGCCCGGGCGAAGTCATCGCCACCCGCAAGGGCGTCAGCGTCGAGATCGACAACACCGATGCCGAAGGCCGCCTGGTGCTGTGCGATGCGTTGACCCGCGCCGGCGAACTGCAACCTGCACTGCTATTGGATTTCGCCACCTTGACCGGCGCTGCGCGGATCGCGCTGGGGCCGGATTTGCCCGCGCTGTACAGCAACGACGACGCGGTCGCGAACGCATGGCTGGAGGCAGGCCAGCGCTGCCGTGATCCGCTATGGCGCATGCCGCTGTGGCGGCCGTACCTGCGCTACCTGACCAGTGGCATCGCCGACCTGGCCAATGGCAGCAGCAGCACGATGGCCGGCAGCGTCACCGCCGCGCTCTACCTGGAGCGCTTCGTCGCCGACAGCCAGCCATGGGCGCACCTGGACGTGTATGCGTGGAACGACAGCGACCGCGCCGGCAAGCCGGCAGGCGGTGAGGCGCAGGCACTGCGCGCCGCGTTCGCGATGCTGCAGGCGCGCTACGGCGGCTGAGACAAAGCTGCGCGTCATGGTGCATCGCAGTCGTGATGCCCTTGGCGTATTCGCCTACGCTTCCCTTACATGCCCACGGCGACATCGATCCGGTTGCGGCCGCCGCGCTTGGCCCGATAGAGCGCCTCGTCGGCCGCTTGCAACAAGGCCTCAGGGGTGTTGCCGTGCGACGGATAGCCAGCCACCCCGATCGACACCGTGACCTGCGGCAGCACCTTGCCAAGATGTGGCACTTGCATGGCTTCTACCGCCAAGCGGATCGCTTCGGCGCGTTCGCCCGCCGCATCCAAATCGGCCTCGGGCAGGATCAGGGTGAATTCCTCGCCGCCAAAACGACAAGCGATGTCCTCGCCGCGACTCATCGCTTGCAACAACTTGCCGAACTGCGCGAGCACCGCATCACCACCGGCATGACCATGGACATCGTTGAAGGACTTGAAATTATCGACGTCCAACATCAGCAGTGACAGCGGCAGGCCGCGACGCGAGCATCGCGTCAGCTCGCGCTGGGCCGATTCTTCAAGATAGCGGCGGTTGTAGAGGCCGCTGAGCGGATCCCGGATCGACTGCTGGCGCAGGCGGTCCTGCAAGGACAGGGTGGCCAGCGTCATCGACAGGTGTTCGACCACCGCCGACACGATGCCGATGCGCGCCCGATAGGCATGCTCCGGATCCAGCAGGCACAACAATCCAAGCTGCGCACCCTGCGCCATCAGCGGGACGCACAGCGTCGCGACGTTCGCCGCTTGATCCACCAGATGGGGACACACGGGCTCCTGCCCCAGGCCCGAATGATGCGCATGTCCGCGGCGAAGTGCCCAGCAAGCATCCACCGGCATCATTGCCGGTGCATTCACCGCCAGCGTGCCCCAGTGGACGCTGAGTTCGGCATGATCGTGCGAATTCCGGATCCGGTGGATGCTTCCCGACACACCGGGCAACAGGT
Source organism: Thermomonas sp. (assembly GCA_046595415.1). Taxonomy (GTDB): domain Bacteria; phylum Pseudomonadota; class Gammaproteobacteria; order Xanthomonadales; family Xanthomonadaceae; genus Thermomonas. The sequence goes on along the minus strand of JBKJOY010000287.1, from coordinate 1,680 downwards.
TGGACAAGATGCCTTTGGTCAGCTGCAAGGCTTCGTCGGCCGTCATGCAGCTCTGCAGCATGCTGCCGTATTCGGTCAGCGCACGCAGGTCGGCGCTGCCGCGCTCGACGTGGTCCAGGCCGACGCGCAACTGCTGGTTGGCCGCGGCGACCTCTTTCTCGGCATGGGCACGCCTGGCGATCTCGGCACCCAGCAGCCGGTAGACCATCCAGAGGACCAGCATCCCGATCGGGATGCCGAGCACGGCAAGTGCGAGCAGCAGGTTGGCGCTGGTCGTGCTGGATTTCGCACGCTGGTCGAGCAGCTCCGTCTCGGTACTGCGCATCGCCGCGGCTTGCTGGCGGATCGCGGTGGAGGCCGCGAAGACATCCCGGGTGATCGCGGCCTGCGCGGCTGCCAAGCCTCCTTCGCGGTACTTGCCCAAGGTGCGCAGGATCTGGCGCGAGCGCTCGTCGATGCGCATCCAGAGTGCTTGGGCGTTGGCGAGTTGCACGGGGTTGTCGGCGACCAGCCTCAGCAGACGCGCCTGGATATCCGGCAGCGTGGCGGTGGCGCTGCGGTAATCGGCCAGGTAGTCAGGGTCGGCGGTCAGCAGATAGCCACGTTGCGCCGCTTCCGCATCACGCACACGCGCCTCCAGGTCATCGATCGTGCCGATGACCTGATGCGCATGCGAAACGGATGCCGCATCCGCGATCAGCCACTGCGCGCCCAGCACGATGCCCACGCTGATCGCCATGAAAATGCAGACAGCGGCCCACAAGCCGAGGCGGCTGCGTTGGCGGAGAAGGTTGGTCACGGGGATGGCGGAAGCCGGGTGTTCATGTCGCTAGACAAGCAAGTTACGGGCCACATGGTACCAAACTGTGCTACAGCCAGCCTTGCTGCCGCGCCAGCCGGTAGGCTTCGATTCGGTTTCCGACGCCCAACTTGCCGATCGCCTCGGACAAATAGTTCCGCACCGTGCCTTGCGAGAGCTTCAAGTGCGCGGCGATTTCCGCGGCGGACTGGCCCTCGCCGGCCAGGCGCAAGACCTGGCGCTCGCGGTCGTTGAGCGGATCGGCCTGGCCCCACGCATCCAGCGCCAACTGCGGGTCGATCGCGCGACCACCGCGCTGCACCTTGCGCAACGCATCGGCCAGGTCCTCGGCAGGCGCGTCCTTGAGCAGATAGCCGCAGACCCCGGCATCCAGCGCACGACGCAGGAAGCCGGCGCGCCCGAAGGTGGTGACGATGACGACTTTCGTGGGCAATTCGTGGCGCTGGATGCGCTGTGCCAGTTCCAACCCGGACAGGCCGGGCATTTCAATGTCGGTCACCAGAAGGTCGGGTTTCAGGCGCTGCAGGTCGCGCCAGGCGGCCTCGCCATCGGCGGCAGCACCAACGACTTCGAGGTCTTCTTCGAGTCCCAGCAGCGCCGACAGCGCGCCGCGCACCATCGCCTGGTCCTCGGCCAGCAGGATGCGGATCATGCCGGCGATCCTGTGCCGCCGAGCGGCGACAGTCCGTCCAGGCGTTCGATGCCCTGGCCATCGCCCCTTAAACGGAGGTCCCGGGTTTCGATAGCCTCTGGCTCGATGTCTTCGATGGGCACGCGCACCAGCAACCGGGTGCCACGACCGCGAGGCGATTCGATGCTGATGGTGCCGCCGAGCGCGCGCATGCGTGATCGCGTGCGCG
>JBKJOY010000185.1:0-8143 GCA_046595415.1 Thermomonas sp. | reverse complement strand
CATCGCCATCGACCTCCACGCAGCCGGCGATGCGTGCGAGCGCCAGTACCGCCAGCGCGTCTGCCGCTGTGCGGCTCATGCTGATGATGTACGGCCCGAACGCATGCTCGCCCAGCGTGGCGCGCAACTCGAGCACGGTACGGAACACCTCCAGCGTGGATGTCGCAGCTTGTGTATCCGACACCCGTGGTCGTTCACCACCAATCAATGCATGCAGGCGATCTATGCGCGCCTGCAGTGGCAACGCGGCCCAATCGATATCACCGTCGAGCGTACCCAGCGCTTCGTCGTGGACCGCGGAGTCCTGCCGCAGGTCCAGCGCCGCCATGTGCAAGCCGAATGTGCGCGCACGCCACAGCACGCGTTGCAGGGCGAAACGCCCGGCGTGGTCACCCCGGTGCTTGGCCAGGCTGGCGTCGATCAATTCCAGGTCGTCGATGAAGCTCGCGGCATCCGGATAGCTGCCTTGCGTGCCGGCATCGGTGGCACGCAGGCGCGCACGCATCGCCCACAGCAACTGCCGATAGGGCATGTCCGCAAGCCGAGGACGCGATCGAACCTTGCCTGCCGGCAACAGGGCGCGGTGAGCCGCGGTGCGCGCTGCAATCGCCGCGTCCACGTCCGCACGGCCGATGCTCTGGGTCAGGATATCGCCGAGGGCACGCAGGTCAGCCAGGTAGCGCGTCAACACCTGCGTGCGCTGCGCCGCGAGTGCGGCGCGCATCGTCGCTGCACCCACGTTGGGATTGCCATCCATGTCACCGCCGACCCAGGTGCCGAACCGCAGCACCGGCGGCAGCACGATGCGTTGGCCATAGACCTCTCCCACGGCATTGGCGAAGTCTTCGTAGAACACCGGCAACACCCGGTACAGCACGCCTGAAAGGTAGAAGCCGATATGTTCGACCTCATCCGCGACGCTGGGTTTTTGCGGCGGCGCCTCATTGGTCTGCCAACTGGTGGTCAATGCCTGACGAATCCGGGCGTTGTCGGCTACGCGTTCGGGTGGCGTGTGGGTGTGATCGATGTCGGCCACCAGCCGGTCGACCACCATGTGCTCCTTGAGCAGCAGCGCGCGCCGGATCGCTTCAGTCGGGTGTGCGGTAAACACAGGCTCGACATGCATCCTCGCTAACAGGTCCTGCAGTTCTGCAAGGCCCACACCGGCATCGCGCAGGTCCTGCAGCACCGCATGCAAACCACCAGGTTGCGGCGCGTGGCCGAGCCGCTGGTAGTCACGGCGGCGGCGAATCCGATGCACACGTTCTGCCATGTTGGTGGTGCCGAAATATGCCGCGAATGCGCGCACCAGTGCTTCCGCTTTTTCCAGCGGCACTTCTGCCAACCGGTTGGCCAGCGCATCCACCGGCTCGCCCTGCTCGCGCCGCGCAATCGCGGTGCGTCGCACGTCCTCTACCCGCTCAAGAAAGCTGGGCGACACCTGTTCGGCCAGCATCTCGCCGACCATGCTGCCGAGGCGGCGGACGTCGTCGCGCAGCAGCGCGTCGGTATCGGCGAACTCAAGCCGTTCGCGCAGCGGGTTGTCGGATTTGCTCATCTCCGCAGGCTAACGCGATTCCTGACGCAGTGCAGCATCGGTTGCGGGCGTGACTTTCTGTGACGCCGTCCCGTCCGTGGGCGACCACCTGCATCGGCACAAGATGGCAGCAGGCGACTGGCCGTATATCGCGGTCCCGTACGTTTTCTGCAATTGTCTTTCTCCTGTGGGTGCCCGCAATGAACGCCTGGAAGCTACTCGTTGCATTGTTGGTCAGCGGCCTGGCCGCATGCACGGCGTCTAGTCCGCGCGCCGTGGCAGATGCCGCAGCCGCATCGCAAGTGCCCTTGTTCGAAACCTTCGGCGACCTGCATCGCGATATCGGCACCCGGGTGCCTGCCGCCCAGCGCTATTTTGATCAGGGCCTGCGCATGACCTACGGCTTCAACCACGAGGCTGCCGGCCGCGCCTTCGCGGAAGCAGCCCGACTGGATCCTGCCTGCGCGATGTGCGTCTGGGGCCAGGCGCTGGTAATGGGGCCCAACATCAATCTGCCGATGGATCCGGCGTCCGCCAAGGATGCCACCGCATTGGCCAGGCGCGCGGCGCGACTTTCCGCCAATGCCCGTCCAGCAGACCGTGCATTGATCCACGCGCAGCTGGCGCGCTTCGCAGATCCCGCACCGGCAGACCGCAAGGCATTGGATCGTGGCTACGCCGATGCGATGGCGCGCGTGGTCGCCGACTTCCCGGGCGATGACGATGCCGCCACGCTGTATGCCGAATCACTGATGGACCTGTCGCCCTGGTCGTATTGGAAGGCCGATGGCAATCCCGCCGAGTTCACCGCGCGCATCCTCACCGAACTCGAACGCGTGCTGGCGCGCAACCCACGCCACATTGGTGCGATGCATTACTACATCCATGCCAGCGAAGCCTCACCAACACCCGAGCGCGCGCTGCCGTACGCAGATGCGCTTGCCGAGCTTGCACCCGGATCCGGTCATCTGGTGCACATGCCGGCGCATACCTACATCCGCGTCGGCCGCTACCACGATGCGACGATGACCAATTTCGCTGCTGCCAGCGCCGACAAGACCTTCCTCGCCTTTTGCAATGGCAGCAATGGGGTGTATCCGATCGGGTATGTGCCGCACAACTGGCATTTCGCCACCATGAGCGCGGGCCTGACCGGTTCACGCACCTTGGCCCTGCAGGCCGCAAGCGAGACCGCGAAGCGAGTCGACCGCACCGCGATGGCCTCCCCGGACATGGCCTTCATGCAATTGTTCGCGGTCGCGCCCTTGTTCACACAAGTGCGCTTCGGTGGCTGGAAGGCGATCCTCGAACTGTCGGCGCCACCCGCAGACCTGCCTTTCCCCACTGCGATCTGGCATTTCGCACGCGGCATGGCGCGCGTGCGCACGGGTGGACTGGTCGAAGCCGAGCGTGAATCTTCCTTGCTGCATGCCAAGGCCATCGAACCGGCCATGCAATCACTCGCCTTCAGCGCAACCACGCATGGCGACAGCTTGTTGCGTGTTGCCGACGCACTGCTGCGCGGTCAACTGCTGCGCGCCCAAGGCAGGCCCAAGGACGCACTAGCATCGCTGCGCCTGGCGGTCGCGGCCGAAGACATGCTTGCCTACAACGAACCCGCCGACTGGCCATTGCCGACGCGGTCCTACCTGGGCGCTGCCCTGCTGGAATCAGGCAATCCATCCGCCGCAGCGGACGTTTACCAGCAGGACCTGAAGTCGTATCCAGACAACGGCTGGTCGCTGTTCGGCCTGGCGCTGGCACAGCAACGCATGGGCCAAACCAGTGCCGCCCTTGCAACCCAGCGACGCCAGGTGGCCGCATGGCAGTGGGCGGACGCGCCGCTCACTGCCTCGCGGTATTGATGCTGCTCAGTACGCGTACTCGCGGAACACCGGATCCACGCTGCCATTCCACGGCCCGTTGAACAGCGCAAGCTTGTGCTCGGCGGGGGTGATACCGGCGGCAGCGATTTCCATCAATGGCTCGATGAAGCCGGCCTCGTCCGCGCCGCAGTCGTCCGCCCACGCGCGCCGGCGCAAACCGGCATGCGCAATCTTCAGCGCTTCGACCGCAAGGTCGCCCAGCGTGCCCTTGCGGAAGGGCGTGCGCAGTGCCAGCCGCGGCACGTCGTCGCGCAGTTGGTTGCGCTCTTCGATGCTGAAGTCCTTGACCAGATCCCACGCGGCATCCAGCGCCGCGTCGTCGTACAACAGCCCGACCCAGAACGCAGGCAATGCGCACAGGCGGTTCCAAGGCCCACCGTCGGCACCGCGCATTTCCAGGAATTTCTTCATCCGTACTTCCGGGAACGCCGTCGTCATGTGGTCGTTCCAGTCGGTGTACGTTGGCAGCTTCCCGGGCAACACGTCGAGTTCGCCACGCATGAACTTGCGGAACGACTTGCCGCTGGCATCGATGTATTCGCCATCGCGATAGGAAAAATACATCGGCACGTCGAGCAGGTAGTCGACATAACGTTCGTAGCCGAAGCCATCCTCGAACACGAAGTCGAGCATGCCGGTGCGATCGCGGTCGGTATCGGTCCAGATGTGTGAGCGATAGCTGAGATAGCCGTTGGGCTTGCCCTCGGTGAACGGCGAGTCGGCGAATAGCGCGGTCGCAATCGGCTGCAGCGCCAGCGACACCCGGAATTTCTTCACCATGTCCGCTTCGGACGCGTAATCCAGATTGACCTGCACCGTGCAAGTGCGGGCCATCATGTCCAAACCTAGCGTGCCGACCTTGGGCATGTACGACCTCATGATCTGGTAGCGGCCCTTCGGCATCCACGGCATTTCATCGCGGCGCCATTTCGGCTGGAAACCCATGCCGAGGAAACCCAGTTGCAACTCGTCGGCCACAGCACGCACTTCGCGCAAATGCGTACCGACTTCCTTGCAGGTGTCATGGATGCTGGGCACGGGCGCACCAGACAATTCCAATTGACCGGCCGGTTCCAGCGTCACCGATGCCATGTCCTTGCTCAACGCGATTACGCGCCCGTGCTCTTCAACCGGCGCCCAACCGAAACGCGTCAGTCCCTTGAGCAATGCTTCAATGCCGCGCTCGCCATCAAAGGTGGGCGGACGCAGATCGTCGAGGCGGAAGCCGAATTTCTCGTGCTCGGTGCCGATCCGCCAAGCCTCGATCGGCTTTTCGCCGGAGGCCATTACCTCGACCAGTTGCCGATAGTCCGTGATCTGGGTGTCGTTGCTGGTGCTGGGGCCGGACATGGGCGCTATCGCGTATGGGGTGGCGCAGCATAGCCCGTCGTTTCGGCTGGCACAGCAGGCTTGCCGGCCTTCAGTGTTGCGGCGATGCGTGCAAAGCCACATGCATGGCTGCATACGTATTCCTTGGCTTTTGTGTTGTAGCCACGACAACCCGCTTGTAGCCTCGGTTGCATACCCGCTCCGGAGCGATGCGATGCGCTTGGCATTGATGTTGTGCCTGCTGCTGTGCGCGTACGCGGGGAATGCGCGTGGGGCGATGACGTCATCCACCCGCATCGACCACTTGGAACCGGCGAACTGGTGGGTCGGCATGCGCCACCATCAGGTCGAATTGATGGTGCACGGGCAGGGCATCGCCAGGCTCAAGCCACGCCTCGCGCACGACGGCGTGAGCATCGTCGATGTGCAGCGCACGAATAATTCGAACTATCTGTTCGTCAGCGTCGACGTCGCCGCCGATGCGAGACCCGGCACGTTCGATATTGACTTCCTCGACGGGCAACGCGTTGCCGCCACGCATCCGTGGCGGCTGGATGCGCGCGAGGTAGGCTCGGCGCAACGCCGCGGCTTCGATGCCCGCGACGCGATCTATCTGGTCATGCCGGACCGATTCGCCAACGGAAATGCTGCCAACGACGGCGTCGACGGCGTCCGCGAACGCGCAAATCGCGACGATGCCAATGGCCGCCATGGCGGCGACATCGCCGGCATCCGCCAGCACCTGGATTACATCGCCGGGATGGGTTTCACCCAGTTGTGGTCGACGCCGCTGTTGGAGAACGATCAGCCGAAGCATTCCTACCATGGGTATGCGATCACCGACCTGTATCGCATCGATCCGCGTTTCGGCAGCAACCAGGACTACCGCGCGCTCTCAAGCGAAGCGCGCACGCGCGGTATCGGCCTGGTCATGGACATGGTGCTCAACCACATCGGTTCGCAGCATTGGTGGATGCGCGATCTGCCAGCCGCCGGCTGGATCAATCATGCGGAAACGTTCACCCCCACCAACCATCGCCGCACCACGATCCAGGATCCACATGCCGCGACCGCGGATCGCGAGGCGTTCACCGGCGGCTGGTTCGTGCAGACCATGCCCGACCTCAACCAGCGCGATCCGCACCTAGCCACGTACCTGATCCAGAACACCCTGTGGTGGATCGAATATGCCGGCCTCAGCGGCATCCGCGAAGACACCTTTGGATACGCCGACACCGATTTCCTCAGCGCATGGGCGAAGGCGGTGCTGGACGAATATCCGGACTTTTCAATGGTCGGCGAGGAGTGGAGCAACAACCCGGCAATCGTCGCCCACTGGCAGCGTGGCAAGCGCAACCCGGACGGCTATGCCCCCTACATGCCGAGCATGATGGATTTCCCGCTGCACCTCGCGCTGCGTGATGCGCTGCTGCAGCCGGAAGCCGCAGACACCGGATGGGTGCAGCTTTACGAAGCATTGGCGAACGATTTCCAGTATCCGGAGCCGGGTCGGCTAGTAGTGTTCGCCGAGAATCACGACACCACGCGTTTACTGGCACAGCTCAACGGCGACATCGACCTGTGGAAACTGGCAATGACCTGCATCGCCACCATGCGCGGCACGCCGCAGTTCTTTTATGGCTCCGAAGTACTGCTGGCTGGCCCGCACGAACGCAATGACGGCATGTTGCGCGCCGACATGCCCGGTGGCTGGGTCGCAGACACCGCAGATGCATTCACCGGCAAGGGACTGTCGGCCGCGCAACGCGAGGCGCAGGACTGGCTGCGCCGCTTGCTCAACTGGCGCAAGGACACGCCGGTCATGCACGACGGCAGGCTCACCCACTACGCGCCGACGGATGGCGTCTATGTCTATGTGCGCCATGACCCTACCCACAATGCGGTGCTGGTCGCACTCAACAAAAATGCCGGTGAGGTGACGCTGCCGCTGGCGCGCTTCGAGGAATTCCTGCGCGGACATGCCAGCGCCGTCGACGTGATGCGTGGAACCCGAATCAAATTGGGCGATGCGCTGCAACTGCCGGGCAAGTCGGCAACGATCCTGCAACTCGAGTGAGCAGGTCGCGGCAACGCCACCGGACGGATCACGTAGCGACATTCGGAGCCGCCTAGTAAGCATCCGACGCCAGGCGCTGGCGTGCCGCGATGCATGCAGTCAACCGAGCCTAGATCTCCAGCCAGCGCGCAACGACCGAACGCAGCTCATCCACGCCTTGCTTGGTCTCGCCGGAGTACGTCTGCACGCTCACGCTGTCACCGAACGGGCCGGAAAGCTCCTTGCGTACGGCCTGCAAGGTCTGCGCCTGCTGGCCGCGGCCGAGCTTGTCGGCCTTGGTCAGCAACGCATGCGCAGGCATTTGCCGGCGCATGGCGTAGCCCAGCATCTGCAGGTCGTAATCGCGGAGCGGATGCCGGATATCCATCACCACGACCAGTCCAGCCAAGGCCTGGCGACTGCCGAAGTAGCTGTCCAGGAAGGCCTGCCAATGTGCCTGCAGGTCCTTGGGCACCTTGGCGTAGCCGTAACCCGGCAAGTCGACCAGGTACTTGCTCTCATGCGGCGGCAGCCCGAAATACACCAGCTGCTGGGTGCGTCCGGGGGTCTTGGACACCCGCGCCAGCGCATTGCGCTGGCACAGCGCATTCAGCGCCGACGACTTGCCGGCATTGGAGCGACCCGCAAAGGCGACCTCGCGACCGCCATCTGGCGGCAGCTGGCGATTGGTGTGCGCAGCCAACAAGTAGTCAGCGCGATTGAACGGATTGGGGACGGCCATCCGGCTAGGATGCCACGCCTGCGGTTTGACCGCCCCGCGCGCCGCGACGATAATTCGCCGTTGTACGGCCGCGTGCGGTCATTCGTCCATTTGGAGCTGTTGCATGCGTGCTGCCCGCGTTTACGGACTTGCCGGTCTTGCCAGCCTTGCGCTGGCGGCGGTTGCCTATGCCCAGAGCACTCCGGTCGCCGTGCCTGACAACGCACCGGTGCAGGCTGCACCGCTGGATGAAAAGCCCGCCACCTGGGGCGATGTGACCGCCGGACAGACAAAAGCTGGCGCTTGCGCAGCCTGCCACGGCCTGGATGGCAATCCTGCCGACCCGCAGTATCCGCGCCTGGCCGGCATGCCGGAGCGCTACATCGCCCAGCAGTTGACCCTGTTCAAGCATGGCGAACGCACCAGTGGCATGGCCGCGATCATGGTGCCGTTCGCGACCATGTTGAGCGCGCAGGACATGCGCGACGTTGGCGCGTGGTTCTCCTCCCAGCACGCCAGCGCCGGGATTGCCGATGACACCATGATTGCCAGTGGTCCCAATCAGGGCATGAAGTTCTACGAAGTGGGCCAGCGTCTTTATCGCGCCGGCGATC
>JBKJOY010000156.1:0-10211 GCA_046595415.1 Thermomonas sp. | reverse complement strand
ACGGCATGAGGACCACCACGAGGCGCGCGGCGACCTCGCGCATTGCGCGCACGGTGCCGCTGCAGGACGGCGAAATGCTGGCCGCGATCGACCTGGGCTCCAACAGCTTCCACATGGTGGTGGCGCAGATGGTGCTCGGCCAATTGCGTGTGGTCGACCGCCTGCGCGAGAGCGTGCGCCTGGCCGAAGGGCTGGACGGCTTCGGTGGCTTGAAACCGGATGTACTCGAACGCGCGCTGGACTGCCTGTCGCGGTTTGGCCAACGCGTACACGACATCCCTGCGCATCGGGTGCGCGCGGTCGCGACCAATACCGTGCGCTGCCTGCGCACAGCGCAGACATTCCTGCTGCCCGCGGAAACCGCGCTGGGGCGGCCAATTGAAGTGGTCTCCGGACGAGAGGAGGCGCGTCTGGTCTACCTCGGTGTCGCCCATGCACAACCGCCAAAAGACCGTCAGTTGCGACTGGTGATCGACATTGGTGGCGGATCGACCGAATGCATCATCGGCCGTGGCATGGAAGCGCTGGAACGCGAGAGCCTGCAAGTGGGTTGCGTGGCCAGCACGCGGCGCTTCTTCGGCAACGGCAAGCTGTCGCGCAAACGCTGGAAGGACGCCCTGATCGAAGTCACCGCCGAATTCCAGCAATTCGCGGCGACCTATCGCAGCCTCGGCTGGGACGAGGCCATCGGCGCGGCCGGGACCAACAAGGCGATCGGCGCAATCTGCGCGGAGATGAAACTGACCAAGGGCGCGGTCACCGCCGAAGCACTGCCGCAGTTGCGTGATCGCCTGCTGCTGGCGCAGCGCATCGAGGACATCGACCTGCCGGGCCTGTCCGCCGAACGCCGACCGGTGATTGCGGGCGGCATCCTGATCCTTGAAGCGGTGTTCAACGCACTGGACCTGCAGCGGATGGCGGTCAGCAAGGCAGCACTTCGCGAAGGCGTGCTCTACGACATGCTTGGTCGCGGCGGCGCGGACGATCCGCGCGATGCATCCGTGGCGGCGCTGGTGCACCGTTACGGCATCGACACCACCCAGGCAGCCCGGGTGGAAGCCACCGCGCTACGCCTGTTCGATCAGGTCGCCAAACCATGGCTGTTGGATGCCGACGACCGCCAGATGCTGGCGCGTGCCGCACGCCTGCACGAAATTGGCCTGGCCATCGCACACAGCAGCTATCACGTGCATGGCGCCTACGTGCTGGCGAATTCGGACATCGCGGGTTTCTCGCAGCAGGAGCAACGCTTCGTCGCGGTCCTGCTGCGCACGCATCGGCGTAACGTGCCGAAATCCGCGTTTGAAATGATTCCCGACCGCCTGCTGGCGCATGCGCGTCGCAGCGCTGCGCTGCTGCGCCTGGCCGTGTTGCTGCATCGCTCGCGCGATGGCGAAGCCTTGCCAAGCCTGCAATTGCAGGCCGATGGCGACCAGCTCACGTTGTCGTTCGCGCCGGGTTGGCTGCAAACGCGCCCGCTGCTGCGCGCCGACCTGGAAGGCGAAGTGGAAGACATGCGTGGCCTGGGCATGCAATTGGAACTCGCTGGCGAGTGACCGCGGGATGCCACTGTCGCGCGGTCGTGTTTATTTTGGGTTGCCGGCGAATTCGCGGAATTCGGGCCCCACCGAGCGCAGGTTCTCGCGCAGGTAAGCGCGCAGGCGCTGGCCCGGCGGGTCCGGCTGTGCGCCACCAAGATGGCGCTGCAGCATCGTTTCCATCGCGAACATATACGCCTCCCGCGGGACCAGGTCGACCGGCGAATGAGCACCGCCGGGTTCGACCAACAACGTCAGCGGCCGATGTAGCGCCTGCAAGGTTGCCGCGTAATGGGTCACCGCGCGGATTGGCACGGTGCGATCCGCGCCACCCGCCATCAGCAGCAATGGACTTCGCATGCGTGCGGCATTCGCCTGCGGTGATTGCACGCGCAGCCGCGCACGAGAGACCGCATCACCCGGATCCACCGACAACGCGCGCAGGGTCTGCAGCAAGGAGCGATCGGGCAAGTCGCCTTGGTCGCCGGATGCCAGCAACCACTCCATGTTCCAGCCGAAATCCGCAGGCGGCGAACCGGCCACGCCGACCTTGAACAGGTCCGGCTGGAACGTCAGTCCCAGCAGCGTTGAATAGCCGCCGAACGAATGGCCGACGATGCCCACGCGCTGCGCATCACCGATTCCCTGCGCCAGCAACCAGCGCACGCCCTCGACGATATCCTGCTGCACGCGGCCGTTGCCGTAGTCGCCATGCGACGCAAAGGTATAGGCGCGCCCATGCCCGGTCGAACCGCGGAAATTCGATTGGAACACCACATACCCGCGGTTGGCGAGGAACTGCGCGATGCCGTCATAGCCTGGCCGGAAATGGTTGATCGGCCCGCCATGCACCTGCGCGACCAGCGGCGCATGCGCCGCGTCCACGCCGGGCGGCAGCAACACGAATCCGCGCACGCGCAGGCCATCCGATGCGGTGTAGGCGATCGCCAGCTTGCGTGCCAGCACAGCTTCCGCCGGCGCGTTGGCGGTAAGCCCGCGATCATCCAGGATCCTTTGCAACGTACCAGTGCGCGGGTCGTACAGGTGGATGCGCGGATCGCGCAGGTTCGGTGCGGCTTCAGTCACCAACCAACGCGCGCCAGGGCCACTGCCGACTTGCAGGCCGATGTCGCGGCCGGGAAATTTACGGATGATCGCCTCGACTGCGGACCTTGCAGCACCAATACCCCAGGTTGCAGCGACCGTGCTGCGGTAACTCGCGGCGACCGGCCGTTGCGTGCTCGGATCCAGCACCAGTTCGTCGAGGTCCGCCTCGCCACGCGGATCCTGATGCAGCGTATGCAGGGTGTCGTCCGCATCCAGCTGCAGCACGCGGCGGAAATTTCCTGCAGAGCGAGCATCGCCCGGGTTGCCATCCATCAGCACGCTGCCATCCGCTCGCGTGGCCAGCAATTGAAGGCGCTGCATGGGCAGCAGGCGAACGACTTCGCGCAGAGAACCATCAGGTCGCACACGCTGCAGTACGTCGTGGTCACCTTCGAAGCGCACCATCGCGACGATGCGCCCGGCCGCATCCAGTGCGACATCCTGGATCCAGCGCGCGTCCTCGCGCAGCAGCGTGCGCCGGCCGCGCACGTCCATCCGCACGATCCGCCAACGCTTGCCGGCATCGATGCGCACCTGCTCGCGCAGCAAGATGGCAGCCGGTTGCGATGGATCCACTTTCAGCAAATCGCGTTTTTCCGCACCACCCAGCGGCACGTGCACGCCGGTGCGCCCGTCGATGTTGACGATGGCCAGCGAGCTCGGGCCGCGCAGGAAAAGCCAGCGACCATCGCGTGACCAGGCGACTTGGTCGGCCTGGGTGCTGACAACCAGCATGCGTGCACTGCCGCCAGCGGTAGGCAGCAACCACAGGCTGCGCGAACTCTTCTGTTCGCGCAGATAAGCGACGTTGTCGCCCGCCGGTGCCAGGACCACAGCGACCAAGCTGCGTCCTTCGAGAAAGGACGCACGTGGCAGGCGCGGTGCGCGCGGCAAGACGCGCTGGGCGTCTTCCACGCTGCGCAGGCTATCGGCAGGCGACATCGCCTTCGCGGGCGTAGCGATGGCAGGCACCGCCAGCAGCAGCGCGCAGATGCCGAGCATCGTGCGCAATGTGCCGATCATCCTCATCGTGATCGTCATGCGCGTGTCTTCCGTCCGCGCCGGCTCACGCGGCCACCGGTTGCACGCGGACTACATCGATGGACAAGGATTCGAGACGCGGATACAGCAACCACAGGCTTGCCAATGCTGGCAGGCCAACCACGCCGCATAGCAACACCCACGCCCAGCGGCCACGCGGCGTATGCATTTGCTTGCTGGTCAACCAGATCGCCGCAAGCAGTGCCAGCAGGCAGCACACGCCCGCCAACCACAGGACGTGCGCCGGTACCCGCTGGGGTGTGGCGCGCAACGGATCCGGCGCAGCGAACAAATCCTGCATGCCAATGCACAGCAAGTGCATGACCGGCGACAGCCAGGTGACGCGGTTGGTGTACGCCACCGGCAGGTCGCTGCTGATCGCGCGCCGCGCGACATCCTGCACATGACCCTGTGCATCCACGCGCACCACCTGCTGGAACGGATGCTGCAACTCGCCGCTCCACACTCCCCACGTATAGGTATACGACACCAGGTAACCGTCCAGCAGCTCGATCAAATCAACCCGACTGAGATTGCCGACGTGCCCCGCCATCGGCACGCGCATCAAAGGTTGCAACAGCTCCAGGCCGTTCGCGGCCTCGCGCCCGGGATAGACGTAAAGGGCGCGGTTGCTGAGCGCCAGCAGGTTGTCACCGGCTGGCTCTGGGGGACTGGCAATGACTTCACCACGAGGCAGGTGGATGCGTTCGAAAATGCGTTGCTGCCCGCTGTCGTATTGATAGGCCGCATCGGAATTGAAGAGGTAGCCGTTCGCGAACTGCATCGTGGGTGCCGGGAACGCGGCCTGTGCCTGGCCAACGCCGAGCTCGCCACGCGGACGCTTGTCGAGGATTCCGTAACCGGCGAAACGCATGCGGTCATGGCTGAACACCCAGCGCACGCCGCGCACGCCGTCATCCATTTCCAGCGGCGCCGGATTGGTCAGCGTGTTGCGCTCCGGCAAGTCGCGCAGCGGATAGCGGGTGTACACATCGGACAACGCGATCTGCTCGCGCCATAGCGCGACACCCGGATCATGGCTGCCGGCGATGCCGGCCAGCAACAAGTCCTTGCCGTCAGCACGGTCGGTTTCGATGTTCCCGCCCTTCGGCGCCACCGGCATGTTGAGCGGATGCGTGCCGCTCACGGTCCACGCCAATTCGATGCCGAAGCCCAGCATCCACACCAGGAAATACGCACCCACCTGCACCGGCAATGCGACCGCCAGCACCGCGGCAGGATTGCGCGGCGGCATGGCCGGATCCGGCTTGAACGCGATGGCCAGCAGCACGCCCAGGAACACGATGGCCACGCACTGAACGCCGAGCATCGCAATGCCGGACGCTTGTGCGTACAGGAACACATTCGGCAGCAGGAAAACGGCGAAGGAATAGCGACGGTTGCCGACCATCGTGTAGGCGCCGGCCAGATAGCCGGACAGTGCAATCAGCCACGCCGCGATGGGTAACAGCCAGTGACGCATGTCGACCACGCGCGCAGTCAGCGTGTGCTGGTACATCGCCACCAGCGCGATCGGCAACGCCACCGCCAGCAGTAACACAAGCGTACTCGCGCCACTCAACGCGCCGGCGATGCGCAGGCGATGCAAGGGCCGATGCAACAGGTTCAACCACTGGTTCGGCTTGCGATAGCTGCCCATCTGATACAGGCCCAGCAAGGTGCCCGCCAGCGCATACACGGCGCCGAACACTTGATAGACCTGCAGCGGCTGTTGGGCCAGGTCGACGACGCGGCTGAGCAAGCCCAGCGCCGCCAGGTTGACCACCGCCGCGATCAGCGCCCACAGGCGGAAGCGCTTGAATTCACTCTTGAACAGATCCCACATGATTGCTGTCTCCGTTGTTGCTCAGGCCGCGTTCGGCACGGCGTGGTTCTTGGCCAGGAAGGCATTGACGGCGCGGTCCAGGCTGACCGGCATGTGCTGCACGGAGCGCGCGCCACTGGCGTGCAGGAACGCAGCGAAGCCATCGTCCTGGTCCAGCACCAGGTAGTGATGCAGGTTGTCCAGCCGTTGCACCTCCAGCAGGCCGGGTACGCTGCGCGGATCGGGCCCCTTGAATGGCACGTCAGCCACCCAATGGCTCACACGCGCGGTGAAGTCTTCCGGCGCCGACATGTTCACCAGCCGCCCGCGTTCCAGGATCACCAGGTTGTCGGCAACGCGCTCGATCTCTTCCATCTGGTGCGAGCAATAAATCACCGTGCAGTCCTCGCTGGCATTGCTGTACATCAGCGATTCCAGGAATGCGCGCTTGGCAACCACATCCAGGCCGAGGGTCGGTTCGTCCAGCACCAGCAGCTCTGGCGATTGCGCCAGCGCCAGCGCCAGATTCAAGCCGGCGCGTTCGCCACGCGACAACTGGCTGACCTTCTGTTCCGGCAGCACGTGGTAATGACCGATCACGCCGTCATAGGCCTGCTGGTTCCAACGCTTGTATTGCCGGCGCTGCATCGCGGCGACCTCGGCAACACGGACCCAACCCGGCAACGTGTGCTCCTCGTTGACGAAGCCAATGCGGCTGCGGTCGCCGGGGGTCAGCTGCTGGCTGTCGCGACCGAGGATGCTCGCGGATCCTGAAGATTGCGGCAGGAAGCCCAGCAGTATCCGGAACAACGTGGACTTGCCGGCGCCGTTGGCGCCGACGATGGCATGGATGCGGCCGCGCGGAATCGCCAGATCCAAATGATCCAGGGCGAGTTTGCGGCCGTAGCGCTTGGTCAGAGCACGGGTTTCGATGATGTAGTCGTTATCTGTATTCATGCCGTTGCTCGATGTGGATTCGCCAGACTGCGGGTCGGGCGCTGGGTCGGATTCGGGGTTTGGATCAGGAAAAGCCTCAGGCCATTTTTCGCGGCACAAGCTGCTGGAATTCGTGCGCGACGCGCGTCTGCACTTCATCAGGCGGGTAGTCCAGCGGGAGCACGTCGTTGATGAAGCGGCCGATGGCATCGTCCAAGCGGCGCTCACGCTCGCAATCGGACAGGCGCTGGCGCTGCGCGGCCACGAACAGGCCCAGCCCCTGCCGCGCTTCCAGCCATCCTTCGGCCGTGAGGCCCGCGTAGGCCTTTGCAACCGTGTTCGGATTGATCGTCAACTGCTGCGCCAAGCCGCGCACGCTGGGCAACTGGTCGCCCTGCCCCAGGTCGCCGGTGGCGATCTTCATGCGCACCGCATCGACGATTTGCTTGCCGATCGGTCGCGGATCGCCGGTCGCGATCTGGATCATCAATGCCTGGGTGCGTGCCATGCCTGCTCCGTGTGGGCTGTACTAGCTGTACTGTGCTTACTAGTACAGTACGAACGCACATCCAACGTCAAGCCGGTTTGCGACGAAATCCCGGATGGCCCGATGAAATGGCTGAAAAATGGAAATGAGGACGGAGGGAACTAGGCAGGCTTGATTCCCTCCCTCCCCATTTCGGCTCCCATTTCGTTGCATCCCGCGCAACTCAAATGGAATTTCCTGCCTTCGAAACAAGCGGGTCAGGCAAAGCCACTCTTGCGCAATTTCGCTGCTGTCACCGTCGCGTCATCTCCACGCCATCGCCACGACATCACGCCTGCCCAAACTCCGCAAAACATGGAGTCACGCATGCGCTATTGCATCGTCACCGAGACCTACCCACCTGAAGTCAATGGCGTTGCCTTGACGGTTGCCAGCAAGGAACAGGGGCTGCGCAGCCGCGGGCACCAGGTTGATGTGATCCGCCCGCGCCAACAGCCGGGTCAAGTGGCAGCGGCGCACGAATTACTGACCAGTGGTACCCAGATCCCTGGTTACCCGGGCATGCGCTTCGGCTTTCCCGCCCACCGTGCGATACGCAAGTTCTGGACCGAACGCCGGCCCGACGCGATCTACATCGCCACCGAGGGTCCATTGGGCTGGTCGGCATTGCGCACGGCACGTCGCATGGGCATCCCGGTCTCCACCGGATTCCACACCCGCTTCGACACCTACATGGTCGACTACGGCGTGGGCTTCCTGCAGCCCATCGCACTGGCCTGGATGCGCCACTTCCACAACCAGTCGGCCGCCACCCTGGTGCCTACGTGCGAGCTGAGCGACTACCTGCGTCGCCAACGTTTCGATGACGTCTATCACCTGCCGCGCGCGGTGGATACCCGACGATTCGATCCCGCCCGGCGTAGCCAGGTGCTGCGCGATTCTTGGGGCGTTGCGGCTGACGGCGTGGCCGCGATCTACCTGGGCCGGATTGCTGCGGAAAAGAACCTGCCACTGGCAGTCAAGGCCTTCCGCGAACTGCAGAAGCAACGACCGGATGCCAGGTTCGTCTGGGTCGGCGAGGGTCCAGAACTGGCTGGGATCCGCGAGGCGAATCCGGACTTCATTTTCTGCGGCTTGCGCCGTGACGAAGACCTCGCCGCCCATTTCGCCAGCGCCGACATGTTCATCTTTCCCAGCCATTCGGAAACCTTCGGCAATGTCACCCTGGAATCGATGGCCAGCGGCATCGCCACGATCGCGTTTTGCTACGGCGCGGCCAAGGAGCATATCCAGGACGGTCTGAGCGGCATCGCCATTGAAGGCATGGACGACGCTGCCTTTGTCCGCGCCGTCTGCCAGGTCGGCACCGACGATGTCCTGCGGGCGTCGTTGGGCGAGCAAGGGCGCATCGCCGTCAGCAAACTGCGGCCCGCGCAAGTCTCGGCGGACTTCGACGATGTCCTGCAACGCATCATCCGCCTGAGGAATGATCGCCATGCACAACCGGCCCTTGCCTGACCGTATCGCCTTGCACGATGCAGGCTGGTGCCTGCGCGCCAATCGGGTGTGCGCCCGGCGTGGCTCGTTGCGTTATTTCGCTGCGGTCAGCCGGCTTGGCGATGGCGTGTTCTGGTACGTGCTGATGGCCACGTTGGTGCTGGTGGATGGCTGGACCGGCCTGCGCGCATCGTTGCATCTGGCACTCACCGGTCTGGTCGCGCTCTCGTTGTACAAACTGCTCAAGCACTGGACGAAGCGCCCGCGTCCGTTCGCCAGTGATGTGCGCATCCGTGCGTGGGTCGCGCCGCTGGACGAATTCAGCTTCCCGTCGGGACACACGCTGCATGCCGTCGCCTTCAGCCTGGTGGCGATGGCGCATTACCCGATGCTGGCCATCGCACTGGTGCCGTTCACGGCCAGCGTGGCGCTGTCGCGGGTGGTGCTGGGCTTGCATTACCCCAGCGATGTGCTGGCTGCGACCGTGATCGGCAGCGCGCTGGCCGCGTGCTCATTATGGTTGGTACCAGGGGTTTCGCTGTTTCCTTGAATGATGGCTGGGCACACAGCATGCGTCCTGTTCGCGTTCCTGCATGTCCCTGGATCCGCCGAACCAACGAGCAGCCGAGCTGCTGCAGACGCGCCGCAACCAGAGAGGGATTCGTCCAGATGGCCCGGCCAGCTAGATCGCGGCCCTGCGGGCAGACAATCCCTGCGACGGTGTGCTAAACAGGGATCGTCGGTGAGGATTTCAGCGCAGAATCTATGACCCAGTTGCTTGCTGCCAAGTCGTCGCCCGGCCCGCCCATGCAGATGGCCTGGCTGCGCGCGCTGGCGGAGGCAGAGACGTCGCACGCGGTTGCCGCCCAGCTTGTGCAATTGGGACGCAGCCATCCCGACTGCCAGGACGCACACGTGCTGTGGGGACTTGCGGCCAATGCGATTCCTGCCTGCGAACCGGCATCCGCCGAAACACCCTGTGCCGCCGAGGTCGAGTTGGCACGCGCGTCACTCGCGGGGGGGACCGTGGAGGTGCGTCACGGCAACTGCATCGCGATCGCGTTGGCAACGCGGCCCGACTCAGCGGTGCTGGTGCTGACCCTGGGAACGGACACCGGCGATTTTTGTGTGCCCCCGGAATGGGCTGACCTGCTGAGCATCGCCGATGGACTGATGCGCCGCGCGCGCTTGCTGGAAACGCTGCAAGGCTCGGTTGCGGGGCTGGAACGCGCAGAGATGCTGCAGCGTGCGCTGTTCGCAATCTCTGATCTGGCCGGTTCAGACCGCGCCATGCCCGATCTGCTGAAGGGCATCCACGCCATTCTCGGCACGCTGATGTATGCGGAGAATTTCTACATCGTGCGGCTGGATGCAGAGAGCGGCATGGTGCGTTTCCTGTATTGGGTTGACGTCCAGGACCCGACGCCTGCCGATGTACTGCTGTCCGAACGCCAGGGCACGATGACCTGGTACCTGCTGCAATCCGGCAAGCCGCTGCATGGCAGCACGGACCAGCTTCGCGGCGAAGTCTCCGGACTGCATTCGGTCGGGACAGACAGCAATGACTGGCTGGGCGTGCCGCTCATGCGCGACGGCGTCACCCAAGGTGCATTGGTGCTGCAGAGTTACGAGCCCGGTATCGCCTATTCGACCGAAGACCAGGCGGTGCTCGAATTCGTGGCCAGTCACATCCTGACTGCACTCGAACGCAAGCAGGGCAATGAAGAGCTCGAGCAGCGCGTGCAGCAACGCACGCTGGAACTGGCGCAGGCCAATCGCG
>JBKJOY010000186.1:0-2857 GCA_046595415.1 Thermomonas sp. | reverse complement strand
GTCGGTTACACCAACGCCGGCAAGTCGACGTTGTTCAATGCGCTGACCGGCGCCGATGCGTATGCCGCCGACAAGTTGTTCGCGACCTTGGACCCGACGGTGCGCCGGATCGAGTTGCCCGGTGGCGGCGTGGTGCTGGCCGATACCGTGGGCTTCGTGCGCGACCTGCCGCATGAATTGGTCGCCGCGTTCCGTTCGACCCTGAGTGAAGCGCGCGAAGCCGACCTGCTGGTGCATGTGATCGATGCCGACGATCCGCTGCGCGACGAACGCATCAGCCAGGTCGACGAAGTGCTCACCGAGATTGGTGCCGGTGAAATCCCGCAGCTGATGGTCTTCAACAAGATCGACCGCATCGAGGGCGCCAGTGCACGCATCGACCAGCGCGGCGACGAGCGCGTCGCGGTGTGGTTGTCCGCGCGTGACGGGATCGGTCTGGATCTGTTTCGGCAGGCATTGGGCGAACGACTGGGCTTGCAACGCGTCATCGGGGATGTGCGGTTGCCGACCGATGCGGGCCGTTTGCGCGCGCGCCTGCATGCGCTGGACGCCATCCGTGGCGAGTCCTACGACGCAGATGGCTGGCACTTGCAGCTTGACTTGCCGATGACCGACGCCGTGCGCCTGGCCGCGCAGGATGATGGCGCGCCACTGCGCAGCCTGCTGCCTGTGTTGGAAGCCGTGGACTGACGCAACCGGTAGAATCCTTCTTACTAACCGGCTGCACACGCAGCCATCGATGGAGCAGGCATGGCCTGGAACAAACCCGGCGGCTCGTCCGGCAGCAACAATCGCGGCAATCGTGGTGGACTGGATGACCTGCTGAGCCGCTTGCCCGGCTTCGGTGGTGGCATCGGCGAAGGCGGCGTCTTGCGCTGGGTGCTGATCGGACTCGGCCTGTGGCTTGCATTCAACTGCTTCGTGCTGGTCACCGAGCAGCAACGCGGCGTGGTCCTGCGCTTCGGCCAATTCGACCGGATCATGCAACCCGGCCCGCACCTCAAACTGCCGTGGCCGCTGGAGCGGGTCTTCAAGGTCAATGCGACCGAAATCAAGACCTTCAGTGACACTGTGCCGGTGCTGACGCGCGACGAGAACATCGTCAGCGTCGAGATCAACGTGCAATATCGCGTCAGTGATGCGCAGATGTACCTGTTCGGCACCCGCAGCGGCGATGAGGTCTTGAAGGAAGCCACCCTCAGCGCCGTTCGCGAGCAGGTCGGCCGGGCTGATCTGGATACTGTGCTCAGCGCGCGCAGCGCGTTGTCGGTGTCATCCAAACTGCGGTTGCAGGAAGCGATGGATCGATATCGCACTGGCTTGTTGATTACCGAACTCAACCTGCCGAATGCGCGGCCGCCAGAGGAAGTGAAGCCCGCCTTCGACGACGTCAACAGCGCGCAGCAGGACAAGGATCGCGCCAAGAACGAAGCCGAAGCTTATGCCAGCAAGATCGTGCCGGAAGCGCGCGGCCAGGCGGCGCGCGTACGCACCGTGGCCGAGGGCTACAAGACCGCGTCGATCGCCCGCGCCACCGGTGACGCAGAACGCTTCACCCTGCTGGTCGAGCAGTACAAGGCCGCGCCGGACGTCACCCGCAAGCGCTTGTGGCTGGAAACCCTGCAGCAAGTAATGGCTGGCAATCGCAAGGTGGTGGGCGGCGATGGCCGCCAGTTGATCTACGTGCCGATGGAAGGCACGAAGAGTGCAATGCCGGCACCCGCGACGGCCCTCGTGCCGGATCTGGTGTCACCGACCGTCAACGCGACGGAAGAAGCCGTGCGCACGGGTCGACAGGGCCGGCCGGAAGGCCGCGAGGGAGTGAGCCGATGAAATTTTCCGCATGGATGTCGGCGCTGGTCGTTGGCCTGATGCTGCTGTTGGGTTCGGTGTACGTGGTCAGCGAAGGCCAGGCCGCGATCGTGCTCAACCTGGGCAAAGTGGTGCGCAACGATATTGGCCCTGGCCTGCATTTCAAGCTGCCGCTGATCGAATCGGCGCGGGTCTTCGACCGCAGGTTGCAGATCCTCGCCGCCGAGCCCGAGCGTTACCTCACCTCCGAGAAGAAGGACGTCAGCGTCGACTTCTTCGCGATCGGGAAGATCGAGAACGTGCGTGATTTCTATCGTGCAACCGGCGGCGATGAGACCATCGCCACGCAGCGGTTGGCGCCGATCATCAAGGACGCGTTGCGCAACGAGATCAACGCGCACACCTTGCAGGAAGTGGTGTCAGGTGATCGCGACAAGGTGCTGGAAGCGCAGCTGGTGGCGATCAACAAGGGTGCCGCGGTGCTGGGGGTCAAGATCTTCGACATCCGCATCAAGCGCATCGACCTGCCGACCGGTGGTGAAGTCATCCAGCAGGTCTACCGGCGCATGAGTGCCCAGCGCAAGCAGGTCGCCAGCCAATTGCGTGCCGAAGGCGAGGAGCTGTCACAGACGATCCAGTCCGAGGCGGACCGCCAGCAGGCGGTGATCGCCGCTGAAGCCGAGCGCGACGCGCAGAAGCTGCGCGGCGAAGGCGACGCCGAGGCAGCGCGCATCTATGCGGAGGCCGCCAATCGCGACCCGGCGTTCTACGCGTTCCAGCGCAGCCTTGAGGCCTACCGCAAATCGTTCGCGGGCGGCGACAGCGTGATCGTGCTGGACCGCAACGACCCGTTCCTCCAGTACCTGAAATCCGATCGCTGATGGCGGACCTCTGGGGCGCACTGTGCCTGGTCGCGGTGCTGGAGGGTCTGTTCCTGTTCGCCGCCCCCGGCGCCTGGAAACGGGCCGCCGAGCAATTGCAGCAAATGCCGAATGAGCACGTGCGCCGGGTCGGAGCCGTGGTGCTGATCCTGGGGCTGGTGTCG
>JBKJOY010000014.1:0-8701 GCA_046595415.1 Thermomonas sp. | reverse complement strand
TGGTCGGTGTTGCGAGGGGGCCGAAGGCAGCAAAGCCGATTTCATAATCCTTGCCGGCGATAGCCACGGGTGCGGTTGGGCGGAGGCTCAAACGGTTGTTCAAGATCAACGCAGCGTCGGCCATGACGCTACCGCCGGTCCAGACCGTCCGGCCCGGGGTCTTCATGGCCGTGGCGCGCTGCGCGTTGGTCATCGATTCGAAGCCGAGATTCAGGACGTTGTCGTAGGCGCGTTGGGTGTAGGGATCCGAATAGAAGTTGACGCCATCGGAGATCAGGGCACCTGTGCTCTTGTTCACGAAACCTTGGGCACCGAGGCCATGGCCGATCTCATGCATCACCACATTCAGGAAGTTGATCTTGCCAGCCGGGGTGTTGCCATCCAGGCCGAAATACCAGCCAGATCCGTCCAGACAGCCCGGCAGGCCAAGATTGCCATTGAAGCGCGAGCTGATATCCGCGGGATCTTCAGGGTCAGGAAAAATGTCATAACCGACCAGTGAATCGGCCAACGCTGACCCGTACGCACGGCTGGTGCCGTTTACGGTGAGCAGCGCAATCCAGTTGGCGCCGGCAGAACCCAGCGTGCCCGAGGTTGAAGTACAGGTCAGTGGCGCGAACGACGCATACACCTTGATCTGGACCGGGCTTTCAACCACGCCGCCCCACATCTTCATCGCGAAGTTGTACACATTGGTGGCCTGCTGGCCACGCGTGGTACCGGGGTTGCCGCCCAGCGGGGCTGCCGCGGTCGTGTCGTTGAGGCCGACGCCCGCGGCGTCAAGGTTGAGCAGCACGATGTCCGCTGCATTGGCGGAGCCAGCGGCACACATGCCGGCGATGGCAAGAGCAAGAATTGACTTATTCACTGGCAGCCTCCTGCTTGGCCTGCACCGGCGTCTCGCCGTTTTCCTGGATGTCCAAGCTGCCGTCGGCATTGCGGGTCACGGTCATCTCACTCATTGAATCAGCCATCGGCTTCATCACGGTAATGCCGTTGACAACGCGGATGGTTGCCTTGGCTTCAGCGGCCGTGGTCGGGAACACGAAACGGCTGTTGGCGCGAGCCGCGGCGCTATTGGCGCGCAATCCGCGCGCATTGCTACTCGCAACGGCTGCCTTTGAATCGAGCGCCGCACTTTCTTCCGAGGTCAGACGGCGCAGCTTGCCGGTGGTTTTATCGATGCCGACCTTCATTGACGGGCCTGCAGTTTGTTGCGGCGTCGGATCGCCTGCAAACGCCGTACCGGCGCACGCGAGGCCTCCGATGAGGAGAAGTGTGGTGCTTTTCATCTGGATTAGTGTCCTTGGACTGATGTATTGACCCGAGCCATTCAAGGTCCTCGGGAGATCCGTGTGGTCGTCAGAATTCCCCCCTGACCCTCCGAGTGTGCAATTAACCGTCCGGTTTCACAATAGATTTACGTGGACGTCGCTAAGCGACCTTTCTGAACGAGTTCAGGCCACTCGCGACATCGGGGATCCTTGGGCGCAGTGCCCTCCAACGAAAGCCGTATTCAGTTTTCTGGCTGTTGTCCCACTGCGTTCAGAGCACGCCGCCGAACATCCCCAGCCGCAGGGTGGCCACCACCACTACGACCACGTTCAAGACCAGCCCGGTCTTGGCCCGGCCGCGGTGGCCAGGACGACTGAGCGCAATCCCGATGGCTGCGATGATCGCGCCGACGGCGGCGAATGGAATCAACAACCAGTTGGTGATGCCGATCACCGGGATCAACGCAATGATCATCCAGACCATGGCCACGATGCCCCAGAGCACGCTGATCAAACCCATGTGCAGAACCCCCATTTAGATGTGTTCACGAGATGGCGCTGCATCGCGTGCAAATCAATCCATCAGTGGTGACGCGGGGCTGCCATGCACGCCGTCGATTTCAAGGGCAAGGTCGCGGCGGCAGATCGCCGCGTGCAGCAACAAGAACGGGACCTCGCTGCCAAGCCGTGCCTTGAGCGCGTTGGCGACCAAGGGCAGATCCGTTTGGTCGCGCACGTACACCTTGAGCCGCGAGCTGCCGTCGAACGTGCTCGGCAATGCCGGTTGTTGTTTCCGCGCTTCCGTAATCAAGGCATCGAAATTGGCAAATGTTTCACCCAGCTGTTCCAACAGCAATCCCGCGTGTCGTGTTGCGTGGCCGACCACGCTTGCGGTGCCGGACAGCAGCAGCGGCGCACGGCCAACGGTAGGCGGCAACATGGCGCGGGCAAAGCTGGGTGGTTGCGGTCCGTATTGGCGCGGATAGCGCCACGCCTCGACCTGTCGTGGATTTTCCAGCGGCGTGCCGGGTGCGCGTGCGGCCAGCCAATACACCTGCAGCACGCGCGCATCATCGCAGCGGCCAATCGCGGTGGCGGCAGGCAAGCGGGTCGGGTCGAAGTCGCCCAATCCGCGTGCACGCCCGATGCAGAACTGCCGATAACGTTCGATGTCGCCATCGCCCTGGGTAATCGCATCGAGATAATTCCAGATGCGCAACAGGTGCGGGGTATCGGCATCGCTCTGGAATGCGGTGATCCGTTCGTAGGCATGCGTGGCGGCGCCAACAATGCCGATCGGGTCGGTTGCGCTTTCGTGCTGGCGTTCGTCGACTTCGATGGCGCCGAAGGTGAGCTGGCCGTCGGTGGCCCAGGCCACGCCATTGGTACGGCCGCTGGTGACCGGGCCAGCGCCGCGCCAGACCTCAAAGGTGGGCGTGTCTTGATGCGGTTGCAGCGGAACACGCAGGTAACGCGGGTCGTCCAGCTGCGCCGGCGCAGCACTGCCGAAGCCGAAGACCGCAAGCACCCGGTCGTCCGCAAGCAGCTCGGCTGGGTGTTCGGTCTGGATGTAATCGACGGCAAGCCGCGCTTGCGCTCCTGCATATAAAGACGGGGCAGCATTCATGGGCAGGCTCGAGCGTCATCGAGTCCGCGAAACAGGGTCGTAGTTGGTGCGGCGAGCATCGTGGTCGCGGATTTGCCTGGAAGGTGGCGGATCATCGGGGTGGCACATGATAACGGGGACGCAGGATTACGACGGTCACTTCCTTGCATCTGGTTTACCCTGTGCGCCATTACATGACACCACGGATGTCCCGATGTCCCTGCAAACCGACGCCGAACTCGAACTCGCCGAGCTCATGGTGGAAAGCCTGAACCTGGAGGGCGTCGCTGCCGCCGAGATCGATCCGGACGCGCCGTTGTTCACCACCGGGCTGGGGCTGGACTCGATCGACGCACTGGAGCTGTCGCTGGCGATCAGCAAGCGTTATGGCTTCCAGCTGCGGTCCGACAATGAGCAGAACCAGCGCATCTTCGCCTCGCTGCGCGCGCTGTCGGCGCATGTCCAGCAGCACAAGACCGCCTGAAGGCGAGGCCGCAGCGGCGCCACCTGCTCACCACGCGTCGACATTCGTGACGGTGCTGCGGGTTGGGTTGCTCGTGGTGTATCCGCTGTTGGCGCACATGGCTGCGGTGGAAGCCGACAAGCGGCTGGCGGCAATCGCGCTTGGCGACATCATCCTGGTGCTGCTGCTGGACGGCTTGCTGGCAGGGCGCGCCAAGCAATGGCTACTGCTGTTGCTTGCAGTTCCGGCCCTGGTGCTGCTGGCGCGCTCGACCTTTGCCATGGTGCCGCTGCTGCTGATGCCGGCACTGTTGATCGCCGTCGCCGCGTCGGGATTCGCACGCACCTTGCGTCCGGGACGCATACCCCTGATCGCCAGTATTGTCGAAGTGCTGGAAGGCGATGATGCCGCGAACCTGCCAGATCGCTTGCAGCACTACACCCGTGGACTCACGCTTGCATGGGCGCTGATGCTGGGTGCTTTGGCGCTGGCGAACCTGATGCTCGCCCTATGCGCGGTGCCGGGTGGCGTGCTGGCGAGTGTCGGCATCGCGCCGCCGTTGGCGATCAGTCATACCCAATGGTCGTGGTTCGCCAATGGATTCAATTACGGCCTCCTGGGGCTGTTCTTCGTGATCGAATTCAACTATCGGCGGCACTGCTTTCCCGAGCGCGTGCATGGCTTTCGCCACTTCGCGACGCGACTGGTCAAGATGGGCCCGTCCTTCTGGCGCAAGGCGCTGCATTGAACATGCAACCCTTCAACATTCCGCATGACCACCCTGCATTGCCCGGTCACTTCCCCGGCAATCCGGTGGTGCCGGGCGTGCTGCTTCTCGAGCACGTCATGACCTGTCTGGAAGCTACTTGCGGGCCGTTGCCCACAGTGCGTTTGCCGCAAGTGAAATTCCTGCAACCCTTGCTGCCCGGACAGGATGCGGTACTGGAACTCGTATTGCGTGGCCCGGGAAGCTGGCGCTTCCGCGTGCTGCGTGATGACGCAGTGCTGGCCACCGGCGACATCACCGCGACTGACGCTGCCGCATGAGCAGTACCTGGAAGCAACGCCCCGAGGGTGGCGGACTGCTCGCGCTGGGATTGATCCGCGCCGTCGCCCGTCATGCCGGGCGCAGCATGGCGCGGTTACTGCTGTACCCGACCACCCTGTATTTCCTGTTGCGCCGCGGCCCCGAACGCAAGGCCTCACGCGAATGGCTGGGACGGGCGCTCGGGCGGCCCGCAAGCCTCCACGATGTCGCCCGGCATATCCACACCTTCGCCGCCACCATCCTTGATCGCGTGTTCCTGCTGTCCGGGCAATTGCGGCGTTTCGACGTGCGCGTGCAGGGCTTGGAGACGTTGCACGACCAGTTGGCATCCGGACAGGGCCTGCTGCTGTTTGGTTCGCACTTGGGTAGTTTCGAGGTGTTGCGCGTGCTGTCCCGCGAGCGCCCTGACATCAAGGTGCGCGTGGTGCTGGATATCGGTCACAACCCGGCGATGACCCAGTTGCTCGATGCCCTGAATCCGGAAGTCGCCGCGACCGTGATCGATGCCGGTCAAAGCGGACCGATGATCATGCTGGAGATCCAGAAGGCGATCGAGGAAGGGGCCATCGTCACCCTGCTGGTGGATCGCGTGCATGCCGGCCAGTCGTGGGTGCCGGTGCCGTTCTTCGGTCGCGATGCACCGATGCCGATGGCGCCGTGGCTGATCGCATCGGTGCTGGGCGCGCCGGTCATGTTGGCTTTCGGCTTGTATCGCGGCGGCAAGCGCTATGACCTGGCGTTTGAAGCATTCGAAATAGGCGCGCGGGTGCCACGCGGCGAGCGACAGGCGCGCCTGCTGGCGTTGGTCGGGCGTTATGCAGCAAGACTGGAGCATCATGCACGCCAAGCGCCTTTCAACTGGTTCAATTTCTATGATTTCTGGGAACTGCCCGATGCCCCCCAAGCACCGCAAAGTCAACGCGACGCGATCCCCGCGCCTATTGCGCCAGCGCCTGGCAATCATCCTGTTGCTGGCGCTGTGCACGACCAGCGCAATCCTGCAGGCGGCACCTGAGCGCGTCGGGGGCTCAGTCAGTGCAGAGTGGATCCTTACACGGTTAAAGCGACCGCTGCCCGCGAGCACGCCCTTCCTGGAATTGCGCGGATCGCGTTTGTTGAAAACGCCCCTGCGTATCAGCGGGCGTTACCTGCGGCCGGATGCCGAGACCTTGATACGTGACGTGTCTTCGCCCTATGCGGAGACGACGACGCTGCACGGCGGCGAAGTGCAGATCGTGCGCAAGGGGCAAGCGACCCGGCGCTTCCAGCTGTCTCGTGCACCGGAGCTGGCGGCCCTGCAAGCGAGCTTCGGTGCTTTGCTGTCGGGAGATCGCGTACAACTCGAGCGCCACTACACGCTGGCCAGCAGCGGCCAGACCGCACGCTGGCAGTTGGTGTTGACACCGAAGGTCGCGGGGTCGAAGACCACCGTGCGCGGGATCGTGCTGCACGGGCGTGGCTCGGAATTACGTTGCATCGAAACCATTGCGGCCAAGGGCGAGCCGCAGCGCACGTTGCTGGCTGGCGCTGCGGCCGAGGCGGCCACGCTGACCGAAGCGGCCTCGCTTGCGGGGCTGTGCGACGGTAGCGGTCGCGGATGACGTCACGCCGTCGCCTCGGCTTGGCGTTGTTGTGGTTGGCGCTGCTGGTATTGGCAGGCGCGTGGATCAGTTCGCGCCTGCATCTGTCGGGTGACCTGCGCCGCTTCATGCCGGCACCGCGCACGCAGGCACAACGGCTGCTGCTGGACGAATTGGGCAAGGGGCCAGCATCCCGATTGGTGCTGATTGCCCTGAGCGGTGATCGACCCGATGCACTGGCGGCGATATCGCAGTCCATGCATGAACAGTTGGCGAAAGACGCGCGTTTCACTCTCGTCGCCAATGGCGGCGACATGAGCCTGCAGGCCATCCCGGAACGGTTGCGTCCGTATCGCTACCTGCTGTCCGACACGCTTGATACGCAATCTTTCGATGCCGACTATTTGCGTGCGCACTTCGAAGCCCGGATCCAGGACCTGGGTTCGCCCGCGGCGTCGATGGTGGAGCCCTTGCTGGCATCGGACCCGACCCTGGAAACGCTGCGCTTGGCCGAACGTTGGCGTCCTGCAAAGGAGCCACAGCGCATCGACGGGGTCTGGTTTGATCGTGCCGGGAAAGAGGCGTTGCTCGCGGTGCAAACCGTCGCTCCGGGGTTCGATCCCACCGGGCAGGTGCAAGCGATCAACGAGATCCGCGATGCGTTCGAGCATGCGCGCGCGGGTTCACAAGCGCGACTGGAGATGACCGGGCCCGGCGCGTTCTCTGTTGAAATCGGTGCGCGCACCAGTCGCGAGGCGGGATGGATCGGCACCGTCGACAGCATCGCCCTGCTGCTCCTGTTGTGGTTCGCGTACCGCAGCTGGAAGACGCCGTTGCTCGGCGCATTGCCGCTCGCCAGCGCGGGGCTTGCGGGGCTTGGCGCCACTGCGGCGCTGTTTGAAAGCGTGCATGGCATTACGGTCGCATTCGGCTTCACCCTGATTGGCGTGGTGCAGGACTACCCGATCCACTTGTTCAGTCACCAACGTCCCGGCGTGTCGCCACAAGCCAGTGCGCGCCAGTTGTGGCCGACGCTCGCGACTGGCGTGGCATCGACCTGCATTGCTTACGTCACGTTCCTGGTCTCCGGCGTGGATGGCCTGCAACAGCTCGCGGTGTTCACCATTGCCGGACTCGGCACCGCCGCGCTTGCCACGCGCTTCCTGCTGCCGGCATTGCTGGATCCGATGCAGGCAGACGTCGCCGGGCAAGCGTGGTTGGCGCGGACCTGGACATGGGTGGAACGCTTGCCGCGCCCGCGGCTCGCCTTCGTGCCACTCGCATTGGCAGCGATCGCCGTCATCGCGTTCGCGCCCGGCCAGTTCTGGCAAAACGACTTGTCGAAATTGACGCCGGTGCCCGCCGATGGCTTGCAACGCGATGCGCGCCTGCGCCATGAACTCGGTGCGCCCGATGTGCGTTACCTCGTCGCGCTGGATGCGAAGGACGGGGAGACCGCCTTGCGCGCGAGTGAACGCCTGCTGCTGGTGCTCGACCGGTTGGTTGCGCGCGGTGCCATCGATGGTTTCGACAGTCCGGCCCGCTATTTGCCCAGCGCCGTGACGCAGAAAAAGCGGCAAGCACGCTTGCCGGATCGCGCGGGACTGCAGATGGCGCTGGATGCAGCACTGGCCAGCACGGAATTCCGCAGCGACGCGTTCAACGATTTTGTCGATGACGTCGAACTCGCACGCACGGCGCCGCCGTTGCGACCCAGCGATTTGACCGGCACGCCATTGGCGACCCGCTTGTCGGGCCTGCTGCTGGTGTCAGCAGATCATGCAACTGCGTTGGTCTCCTTGAACGGGTTGCACGATCCCGCCATCGTGGCGAGTGCCGTCGCAGCCCAAGACGCACAATTGCTCGACCTCAAGCAGGCCTCCGAATCCCTGGTGCAGGCGTATCGCGAGCGCGTGTTGACTGCGCTGGCGATCGCCGCGCTGTTGCTGGCGCTGACCGTCTGGCTTGCGCTGCGCCAGCCGCGCAGGGTGCTGAGGGTCCTGGCGCCGATGGCATTGAGCACGCTGTTGATCCTGGCCGTATTGCGGGGCGCCGGGGTGGAGTTGAACCTGTTCCACCTGGTGTCGCTGGTGCTGGCGGCCGGACTTGGGCTGGACTATGCGCTGTTCTTCGACCACGCCGGTGACGACTACAAGGACCAGTTGCGCACCTTGCATGCGGTGATCGTCTGCAGCATCACCACGTTGCTGGTGTTCAGCCTGCTTGCCCTCTCATCCATCCCGGTGCTGCGCGCGATCGGCAGCGCGGTCGCGCTCGGCGTGGTGTCCAACTTCGTGCTGTCGCTGCTGATCGTGCGTGGTGCGGGCACATCGCACCGGTCGCTGGACGCATGATTGGTCGCGAGCAAATCCTGGCGATGATCCCGCATCAGGGCGCGATGTGTTTATGGGACGAAGTGATCGCATGGGACGCAGGACACATCGTGCTGCGCGCCGGCAATCATCGCGATCCGACCCATCCGCTACGCAGCATCGATGGCCGCCTGCGTGCAATCCACCTGTGTGAGTACGGCGCCCAAGCGATGGCCGTCCACGGAGGATTGCGCGCGCACGCAGCGGGCGAGCGCGCGAAGCCGGGTTTCCTGGTCGCGTTGCGCGGCGTGGATTTGCATCTTGATCACATCGATCAATTGCCAGGTGTGTTGCAGGGCACGGCCACATTACTGGTCGACGGCGAAGGCGGCTGGCAATACCAATTCCGGATCGAACA
>JBKJOY010000176.1:0-6126 GCA_046595415.1 Thermomonas sp. | reverse complement strand
AGCGCAACGAGAGCCAAGCCCCGCGTTAGCCGCAGCGCTGTGGCGCAACGGCGCTTTGCTGCTGGGCGGGTTGGCTCTGGTTGCGCTCTCCGGATGGTGGATCGCAGCTCGGGCGATTCGACCGATCACCGAGCTGACCCATGCCATCGAGCGCATTGGCGAAGGCGAGGAAGTCAGGCTGGAAGTCGAACGGGGTGAAATGCTTGGCCGCCTGCAGCGGGGCGTCAATGAGGCATCACAGGCGCTGGCGCGTTCACGCAACCGCATGGAGAGCGAACTTGGCCGCACCTCGGTGGAGTTGACGGACAAGAACGCTCGCCTTGAAGCCGCCAGCCAGTCTCGTTCGCGCTTCCTGGCTGCGGCGAGCCACGATCTGCGCCAGCCCTTGTATGCGCTGACCTTGTTTTCTTCAGCATTGCGTGCCGGCGAGACAGACCCGACCAAACTCACCAGAGTGCTGCGCATCGAAGAGTGCGTGGCGTCGCTGGACCAACTTTTTTCGGAGCTCCTGGACCTGTCACGACTGGAGGCCGGCGTGATGCACGCCGCGATGTCGGACGTGCGCCTGGATGACGTATTCGACGAAGTCAGCCGCAATTTCCGGATCATGGCGGAGTCCCGCGGACTGCGGCTGATCGTGCGCAAGACCGACGCGTGGGTGCGCACGGATCGCACGATGCTGGCGCGCATCCTCAACAACCTGGTAAGCAATGCGCTGCGCTATACCGAAGAAGGCGGGGTCTTGCTGGGCGTGCGCCATCAGGCATCCGGGCAGGTAAGGATCGATGTATGGGACAGCGGCCGGGGCATCGAACCGGAACACCAGCAACGGGTTTTCGATGAGTTCTATCAGGTGGCACGCAACTCCGAACATCAGGGCGAACACCAGCGTGGCCTTGGCTTGGGGCTGGCTACCGTGCGCAAGTTGGCGGAGCTCGTGGATTGCCAGGTGACCTTGGCGTCATGGCCACGGCGCGGCACGCGCATCTCAGTCCTGCTTGCACAAGCATCTGCCGCGAGCGCATCACGGCTGCCTGAACTTGCAGATATCCCGCTCGATATCAGCGGCTTGCGGGTGCTGGTGGTGGATGACGAGCCGAGCATCCTGGAAGGCTTGCGTGCACTGCTGCAGGAATGGGGTTGTGACATCCGCGCCGCGGAAAACGAGTCCCAGGCCATCGAGATGCTGGCAGGCTGGGATAGAGCGCCGGACCTCGCGATCACTGACCTGCGCCTGCGCGAAGGACGCAGCGGCGTGGATGTCCTGCGAGCGGTCGCTCGCCACTACGGTCAGGATCCGCAAAAGCCCGAATTTGCACGCCTACTGGTCACCGGAGAGACCCGTAGCGATCGCATCGGCGAGATTGCCGCCAGCCGCATCCCGGTGCTGTTCAAGCCAGTTTCACCGCAGAAACTGCGCGAGGCGATGCTGGCATCCGTCTTCGCGGTTCGAGCCGCCCCGCAATAAACCCATGCCGCCAAGGATTTCGACATGAGCAATGATTTCGTCTATGACCAGGTGCGCTACCCCGCCCAGGTCTACCCGAAACTCCATCCTTCCCGCCTCGGTGCCATCGCTCGACTGCACGGCGTCCCGGTTGCCACACCGAAGGCATGCCGCTTCCTCGAGGTGGGCTGCGGTGACGGCCTGACCTTGGTGACGCTGGCCATGGCTTATCCCGAAAGCAACTTCGTCGGGGTAGATCTGTCACAGGCCGCAATCGCGCGCGGCAATGCGATCAAGACGAAGCTGGGCTTGGAGAACCTGACACTTCTGGACGTCGATCTGCTCACCTGGGATCCCGGTGAAGAACCGTTCGACTTCGTGGTTGCACACGGTTTCTACTCCTGGGTTCCACACGTGGTGCGGGAACGCCTGCTTGCCCTGTGCAACCAGGTGTTGGCACCGGCCGGTATTGCCTGCATCAGCTACAACGCGCTACCCGGCTGCCACATGCGGCGCATGTTGTGGGACATGCTCAAGTTCCATTCGGAAGGCGTCCCGGACCCCACCGCGCGGGTGGCGCGCGCCCAGGAATTCCTCGAACTGCTCAAGTCCGGCTTGCCCGACAACAGCCTGTACGCCACCACCATGGCTGGTGAGATCGACGAGCTGATGGACAGGCTCAACCCCAGTGTCCTGTTCCACGATGACCTCGCCGAGATCAACGACCCATGCACGCTGGACCAGTTCGTTCGCCATGCAGCGGAACACGAGCTGACCTTCGTTGCCGAGGCCAATTACCATGAAATGTCATCACGCAAGGCGCATGAGCGGGTTCGACCGCTGCTGGAGCACATCGCGCGCGATGATCTGGTGGCTAAGGAGCAATACCTCGACTTCTTCACCGGCCGACGCTTCCGGCAGACGCTACTTTGCAGGCGCAATGCCTGCCCCAGGCCCACGCCCGATCCTGGTGTGATCAGCGCTCTCCAGGTCGTTTCGGCATTGCAACCGGAGGCAAGCGGACGCGATGATGAAGGCCGAATGCGCTTTTCCTTGCCCGCGAGCGGAGGCGTGGTCACCGATAATGCCGTGATCCAGGCGATGTTGGTGGAATCTGCTCGCTTGCATCCGCAACCTAGCTGGGTAAACGAACTACTGGATGACGCACTGCGAACTACAGGCGACGCCCTCCAACGCGCGGACCAGCTGGAAAAAGTGCAACAGTTCCTGATCCGCGCCTTCGAGGTCGGCCTTGTGGAACTGCACTGTGATTCGCCGCGCTTTGCAGGCACCGCGTCTGCTCGACCAAGGGCAAGCCGTTTGGCGCAGCTGCAGATACAGGCAGGGGAAACCGTCGTGACCAGCCTGCGGCCCTCGACGATTGAACTTGACGATCAGATCACGCGCAGCCTGCTGCTGGCGCTGGATGGATGTCGTGATCGCACCGGGATTCTGGCATTCATGCTGGAAGACCTTGCCCGTTCGCAGCCAGTCGATGGCGTCGGTTCGACATGCATGCCAAGTACTGTCGAATTGGAAAGCCATCTGCAGGACAACCTGGTCACGATGGCGAAACTTGGATTGCTACACGAAACCGAGGCCTGAATCGCGCGATCAGCGGACCGCGTAGGTATGGGTACTGAGTTGCAACACGGCGTCGAACTGGACCTTCTCGCCGTCTTCGCCGAGCTTCATCAGTGCATCGACCCGGAAGCGCAATGAGCGATCCAGTTCGCGCTGGGGTTCCAATGTCACGCGTACCCGGGTCAACCGGGTTTCGTGCAGGGATACTGCTTGTTCCAGCGAACGCCGGATGCGGTCACGGTCGTGCGGACTGAGCAGGCTGTAGGCGGAAAAATCCAGGATGCCGTAGGTCAGGGATGACTCGCGGCATTCCTTGAAGATGTCGGGGACCACGCGTGCGGCTTCGGATCTTGTATTGAGCAGCGCTTCCAGGTCTGCGGACACTTCAGCCCGCATCTCGGTCATTGACGGCCGACGCCCTGCATCTTCAGGCAGGGCGTCGGATACCAGCCGGTTAAACAGGCCGCGCATGACTACGCGTGCATTGCACGCCGCATGGGTGGCCTGTCAGGACCAAATCAAACAGCCGTGTTCTTCGCGCGATCAACGGTGACCGCGACGTTGCCGGTGAGGCCGCCCCTCGCATCCTGTTGCTTGTACTCCCACTTGAACTTGGTCGGAGCCAGGGTCAGGCTTTCATGGAACTCACCGCTTGAGTCGCCGCTGATCTGGATGCCGGTGACGTAGATGGTGTCCAAGGTGTACACCTGATAGTCAACCTGCCCAGCCGCACCACCCGACTTGCGGATGGACAGGGTCGCAGTCGCGATGTGCTCGCCTCTGGCTGAAATCAACGCGAGTTTCGGCGAAGCGATGTCCACCTTCTTGCTGAAGGAAAAATCGGAGAAGGTGGCTTTGCCCACGCCGCCGCCCGTGCTCGCGCTACCAATGCTCGATGAGCTGTGTGCGCCCCACGAGAAATTGATGATCTCGATCTCGTCCTTGTGCTTGTCGTCTGTTGACTCGCCTTTGATGCCGTCGAGCTTCAGGAACATGTCAGATGCCATGGTGGATCCTCCGGTAGTTAGAAAATGAAACGGTTATGCCGCTGCGCTTAGCGCGCAGATTTCGGCAATTCGGCAACCAGGCGAAGCGACACACTCAGCTCATCAAGCTGGTAGTGCGGGCGCAGGAACGCCACTGACTTGTAAGAGCCAGGCTTGCCGGGAACTTCGGTGACTTCGATGCGGGCTTCACGCAATGGATAGGAAGCCTTGGCTTCCTGCGATGCGTTGTCGTCCAGCAATACGTACTGTGCGATCCAGTTATTGAGGAACAGCTCGACGCTGGATTTGGAAGCGAAACTGCCGATCTTGTCGCGCATCATCGACTTCAGGTAATGGGCGATGCGGCTGACAGCGAAGATGTATTGCAGCTGCGAGGACAACCGTGCATTCGCATTGGCTGCATCGGTGTTGTACTCCTTGGATTTCTGCGTCGACTGGGTCGAGAAGAACGCCGCGTAGTCGGTGCCCTTGCAATGCACCAACGGGACCAAGCCAAGATCGGCGAGTTCCTTCTCGCGGCGATCGGTAATCGCGATTTCGGTCGGGCACTTCAACGCCACTTCGCCGTCGTCCGTGGCGAAGGTGTGCGTCGGCAGGCCTTCCACCAGGCCACCGCCCTCCACGCCGCGGATCGCCGCACACCAGCCGTACTTGGCGAAGGCATCGGTCACCTTGGTTCCAAGTGCGTAGGCGGCATTCATCCACAGGTATTTGTTGTGGTCCGTACCCGTGGTGGATTCGACGAAGTTGAACGCTTCTACCGGTGCAGTATCCGGTCCGTATGGCAGGCGGCCCAGCACGTGCGGCAGGGCGAGGCCAACGTAACGAGAGTCCTCGGATGCACGGAAGCTCTTCCACTTCGCGTATTCGACGGTATCGAAGATCTTGGCCAGGTCACGCGGACCGGACAGCTCCGTGAAGTCGTCGAAACCGAGCAATTCCGGCGCCGCAGCACTCAGGAAAGGCGCATGTGCGGCAGCGCAGACATGCGAGATCTCCTCGACCAGGTACATGTCTTCCGGATGGCGGCCAAACTCGAAGTCGCCGATCAGGGTCGCGAACGGCGCACCGCCGAAGGTTCCGTACTCTTCTTCGTACAGCTTCTTGAACAGCGTGCTCTGGTCGAAGTCGGACGCGTTCTTGAAGTCCTTGAGCAACTCTTTCTTGGTGGTGTTGAGCACCTTGATCTTGAGGTTGGTGCTGGTTTCGGAGTTGTCGACCAAATACTTCAGGCCGCGCCAGCTGCCTTCCAGCGATTGGAATTCAGGCGCATGCATCACGGCTGACAACTGGTCTGACAACACGCGGTCGATCTCGGCGATGCGGGCATCGATTGCGCCAATGGCGTCCTTGGACACCACCATGGCGCCATCACTCACCTGTGCCACCAGCTCGGCGATCAGGTCACGAGCACGGCTGCGCTCGGTATCGGAACGGGCGATCTTGCTCTGGGTGAGGATCTGGTCCAGCAATCCGCCTTCGGTTGCTTCTGCAACAGCGGCGCCTGCCGCCTGGGTTTCGGTATTGGCCATTTTTTTGTGCTCGCTTGTTCGTGTTGAAGGGTCTGCAGAATCAGCGGATAGCGCGACTTATTCGTCGGACTTCGGCCCCACTTCCTTGGTGAGCTGCACCATCTTGTCGGTGTTCTGCAGCACCTCGTTGAGCAGGTCCTCGAACTTGTCGTTGCTGGCGGCCTTGTTGCGCAGGTCGGCCAGCTTCTGGCGCGCCTCGAGCAACTTGCGCAGCGGTTCGATCTGGTTCGCGACGCGCTCCGGCGAGAAATCCTCCAGGCTGCGGAAGTTCAGCTCGACGCCGAGCTTGGAGCCATCATCGGCCAACCTGTTATCGACCTGCATCTGCACGCGGGGCTTCATGCCCTTCATCACGTCGTCGTAGTTGTCTTTGTCGAGGTTGACGAACTTGCGGTCCTTCAACTTGCCGAGCGGCTCCGCAGGCTGCCCGGTAAAATTGCCGACGACGCCCGCAACGAAGGGCAGCTCCTTCTTCTCGATGGCGTCGCCTACTTCGACGTCGTAGGTGAGCTGCACGCGCGGTGCGCGTACACGGTCGAGTTTGTGTTGGGTGCTT
>JBKJOY010000238.1:0-3589 GCA_046595415.1 Thermomonas sp. | reverse complement strand
TCCAGCGCATCGGCGGTGGACACGGTATTCGCATCACCCTCTTTATAGATCGCCATCTCGACGGCCTCGCGGCCATCCAGGCGAATAATCGCCTCGCGTTCCTTGTAGCCTTGGCGCACATCGGCCACGTCCTTCAGACGCAGCGCCATGCCGCCACCTGCCGCGCTTCCGGCGCTGCCGGCGCTTTGTTGCGACAGGGCCGCCATGACGCTGGCGTCGCCGCTTGCCGCCGCCACGCGCATCGCCTGGTCAGAGCCGCTGTTGCTGGCCGCCGCCGCGCGCGTGGTGAGCAGCATGTTGGCGATTTCATCGACGGTCGCGAACTGGTTGACCGTGCGCACCAGGTAGCGTTGCGAGCCTTCTTCCAGGCGCCCGCCGGAGACGTTGATATTTTCCTGCTGCAGTCGCTGGATGACGTTGTCCAAGGTCAGCCCGAGTTGCGCGAGCTTCTGCTGGTCGATGTCGACCTGGATCTCGTCTTCGAGGCCGCCACCGACCTTGACCGCCGCCACCCCATCGACGGTCTCGAGCTTGCGCTTGAGGTCGTCATCGGCAAACCGGCGCAATTCCATGAGCTGGCGAATGGCTTCGGCGTCGCTGCCCGCCTTCTTCGGCGACAGCGCCAACCGCATGATCGGTTGCGTCGAGGGATTGAAGCGCAGCAGTACCGGCGGCTTGGCCTCCAGCGGAAATTGCAGGGCTTCCATCTTGTCGCGCACGTCCAGGCTGGCCTGGTCCATGTCGGTGCCCCACGCGAACTCCAGCACCACGTCGGACTGGCCGGTGCGCGAGACCGACTTCAACTTGCGCAAACCCTTGACCACGCCAAGCGCTTCTTCCGCCGGCTGGCTGATCAGGGTTTCGACTTCCGCTGGTGCGGCGCCCGTGTAATCGGTACGCACGGTCAACGTGGGGTAGCTCAAGTCCGGCAGCAGATTCACCTTCAGGCTGCCCAGCGCGATCATGCCGAACAGCACCATGGTCAGCGTCATCATGAAGATGGTGACGCGCCTGCGGGTGGCGAATTCAACCAGGTTGAAACCTACCGTTGCCGGGAGTGAATCGTGCGCGCCGGCCGGCTCATGCTTGCCGGACGAGCTCATTGGGCGACCTTGGCCGGGACCGCCCCGCCATCGGCCGCTTTCGGAGCGGTGCCGGCGGCGATCAGTTGCACCACGCTGCCCTCGCGCAGGGCGGACTTGCCCGCAACCACGACCGGCTCGCCTTCCTTCAGGCCACCAAGGACTTCCACCCACTCGCCATCGATGTTGCCCAACTTCAAGGGGATGCGGCTCGCTTTGTTCGCGCGCACCGTATAAACCGCGGGCTCGCTGCCATCTTCAAGCAATGCCGTGCGCGGGATCACCAAGGCATTGGCGCGCTGGTCATAGTTGATGCGGATGCGGGCGAACATGCCAGGCTGCAGCAAGCCACCACCTTCGAACGCGCACACGACGCGGAACGTGCCGCTACCCGAGTCGACCACGGGTGACACGCGGGCGATACGCCCTTCAAAGGTCTTGCTGGGCAGCGCGTCCACCGACAGTTGCACGGTCTGCCCGGTCTTCAGTGTTTCGATCTCGCGTTCCGGTGCATTGAGCGTGGCTTCCAGCCGCGACACATCGACGATGCGCATGATCGGCGTATTGATCTGGACCAGATTGCCCGGCTTGATCGAACGATCCGCGATCACGCCCGAGATCGGTGCCACCACGCTGGCATAGGACAACTCCAAACGTGCCAGACGGTTGCTCGCACGGGCGTTTTCCAGGTCATAGCGAATCTGGTCGAGGTCGTTGGCACTGACCATTTTCTGGGATGCCAGCTGCTGCGCACGGGCGAAGTTGGCTTCCAGCTTGCGCACCTGCGAATCACTTTGCGCGACCTGCAAACTGGCGCGGGCGGAATCGATCCGGACCAGCACCTGGCCTGCGCGTACTTGCTGGCCCACCTCGGCAAAGACCTGCAAGGCCAGGCCCGACGTCTTGGCCACGACTTGTGCCTCGCCACGGGCTTCCAACGCCGCAGTGCCCATGTAGCTGGCGGCGATCGAGCGTCGACTGGCCTGCGCGACTTCCACCGGAACGGCCTCTGGCCCTTTGTCGGCCGCATCCTTTCCATCCTTGCCCCTGCCATCGCCTCCGCCCTTGCAGGCCGAGAGTGCCAATACCAACGAAAGCATGGCGATGCGCCCAACGGCGGACATACCGCTAGGACGGGTCGTGGTGACCGGGGTCGAATCTTGCATGGAAAAGAACCTGATTGGTGTTGTAGTCAAGTATCTCACCTCGCCTACGTCGACATCCATGCGCCGAAGGTCATGGTTGTACGAAGTGAGTGAGGGTCGGATGCGGGCTTATGGCCGGTCCGCCAAGTGCGTACCTGCGAGCGCTGGCGACATATCGCTATACTTAGTCGATCACATGTCGCGCAGGCGACACACCATTGAACCATGTACTCCGGACCCACGACACCATGATGCGAATCTCTTTGATCGCCGCTTCACTTGCCTTGGTCATTGCCGCGTCTGCTGCCATTGCGCAGGACGCCCAGCCGCCTGCCGCAGACACTCCAGCCACGCCTCTTGCGGCAGCTCCAGTCGTTGAACCGGCCCCGGCTGCCGCAGCACTGGTCGGCGATGCTGGCCGTGGCAAGAGCCTGACTTACACGTGCCGCGGGTGCCATGGCGTGACCGGGTACAAGAACGCATACCCGAGTTACCACGTGCCGAAACTTGGGGGCCAGTCGCAGGTGTACCTCAACAATGCCCTGCATGCATACCGCCAAGGCAATCGCAAGCATCCGACCATGCAGGCGCAGGCGGAAAGCTTCTCCGAGCAGGACATCGCCGATATCGCCTCCTACCTGTCCAGCATCAAGTGAGCCGCAACATGACGACCAAGACCAAGACCCAGGTGATCCTGCTCGCCATCGCCTGCTCGCTGGCGTTATCTGCATGTGGCGGCAAGCAAGAAGCAGCTGAAGAACACGGCGCCGAAGCCGTTCACGCCTCGTCCTCCGCGGGTCTTCCGAACGGCGACATCGCGGCCGGCAAGGCGCTTGCATCCACCAAGGGCGCGTCTGGCCAGGCATGCGTGGATTGCCACGGCGCGGAAGGCAATGCACCGATCGATGCCAGCTATCCGAAGCTAGGCGGCCAGTACCACGACTACATTGCGCACTCGTTGCAGGCGTACCGCTCGGGCAACCGGAGTGGCAGCCCGACCACCACCCTGATGGCCAGTCAGGCGAAGGAATTGACCGATCAGCAGATCGCTGACCTGGCCGCCTATTTCAACAGCGCTCCCACGCATCTGCGCGACCTGCATAACGCCAACTGATCTCGATTTGCGACGTTGTAAACCAGGGGCCGCAAGGCCCCTTTTCCATGTGACTGGGAGTGGACGCGCTGTTTGGCCAACTAGGGCTTCACGCTGCCGTTGCCTTCCTGCAAACCGGGCTTGAACGGAATGTCAGGTGGCGGCCGCGCTCGCGCGGGCTGCTCATTGACGTCTGGGTTGTAGGGATTGCAGATCGCACCCGGGGGCAGCATCGATACCACGCACCGTAACTGCCGCTTGCTACCCGG
>JBKJOY010000236.1:0-9904 GCA_046595415.1 Thermomonas sp. | reverse complement strand
GTATCCGGCCGCAGCGGCCTCGACCCGCGATTTCAGTTTGTCATTCTGGTAGGTCAGTGCCAATTCCGCGCCTTGCCGGTGCATGGCATCGGCGATACCGCTTGCGATCGAGCGCTGGCTCGCGATGCCGGTGACCAGCGCGCGCTTGCCCTGTAGGAATCCCATGGTCTCTCCTGTGGATGTGCAGCGCGGTGGGCGCTGGAGCGAATGCTCTAGTTTGCCTTGCGTTGGCCGTGCGGGCCAGCAGCGTCATGTCCTGATACCGGGGCGAGGATGTTGCGGCTGTCGCTGTGCCAGCCGGGATTGAGGGCGACGACCATGTCCGGGTCCAACCCGTGCCCACGCGCCCAGCGACGCAGGTCCTGGGTGCCGATCGGCAAATTGCGTGGCGCCAGGCGGGGGAGTGGGCGGCCGATGGCCATCCGCCATCGATCCTTCCTGCCCTCCTCGATGAACAGGCACGCGATCGCGTGCAATTTGTCCGGATAACTGCGGGTGATCCCGGACAGGCCGCGCGCGCCCTTGCGACGCGATGCCTTCAGCGCCCCATCGCCTGCGTTGTAGGCCATCGCTGTCTGTCGCCAGTGGCGCCCGAACAGCCGATGCAGGCGACTCAGGTATTTGACGGCAGCGCGACTGGAGCTGACAACCGACATGCGGCCGTCTTGACTTGCCTGCACACGGAGTCCGTTGCGCCGCGCGGTGGATGTGGTGAATTGCCAGAGTCCTGCAGGCCCTCCTCTGCTGCGGACATCGGCATGGAAACGGGTCTCGACGAACGGAATCAACGCCAGTTCGCTGGGAAGTCCTGCATTGCGCACTTCATCCAGTACGTATGCGAACAAGGCCAGTGCGACTTCATCCTGGTCGGCCAAACGGGTCGCAGCGTTCGCGTAGTGCGTGCGCCAGCGGGCGCTTGAATCGGTGCAGTCGGGTTCTGCCAAGCCGCGTGCGAACGCCTGCATCAGGTCGCCGCCGTTGCGGGTGGCTGGCGCGGACGCGGCTATCGCGGCGCCGGAAAACACCAGCAGGATCAGCCAGAGGTAGCGTATGGATCTCACGCGTTGAAGCCGTCCTTCCAGAAGCGCAATGCGGCGAAGGCATCGACATCGTCGAGCAGTGCACGTCGCACATGAAGTTCCAGCGCACGGCGCACGGCCGGGCTGCAAATCCGCAGGAATGGATTGCATGCAAGCTCAGATCCAAGCGTCACCGGCAGTGTCGGCTGTCCGCCTTGGCGGCACAATCTGGCGCTTGCTGCGCGCGCGTGCAAGGTCGCATTTGCTGGATCCACCACGAGCGCGAAGGCGGCATTCGCTACGGTGTATTCGTGCCCGCAGCAGATCTGGGTCTCGGGACGCAGTGCGGACAACTGTCGCAGCGAATCCAGCATTTGCGCCGGCGAGCCTTCGAAGAGGCGTCCGCAGCCAAGGCTGAACAGGGTGTCGCCACAGAACAGCAGGTTCTCGCCATGAAACGCGATATGACTGGAGGTATGCCCGGGAATCTCGATGACGTCGAAGTGCCATGGGCCAATCGCCACCCTGTCGCCATTCGCCACGCGCCGGTTGGCAGTGGTGATTCGCGCGTCAGCAGGCGCGTACACAGGAAGTTGCGGCCAGCGTTTCAGCAGGTCGGCTACACCGCCGATGTGGTCATCGTGGTGGTGGGTCAGCAGGATCCCGTGTGGGGTTGGTGCATCGCGCAACCGCTCCAATACCGGCCCCGCATCGCCCGGATCCACGATCAATGCGGGCGATCTGTTGTCGGAAGTACTGCCAGCGCCGGCGTCATCGAACAAAAGCCAGATGTAATTGTCATTGAACGCGGACAGTGGCTGCAGGCGCATCGAAGTCCGTCCGTGACGCGGCGCGGGCTTTCCCGCAAAATCGAACCATGCCCATGCCTGCCTTTCGCCGTCAACCAGCGCCCGTCGCCGCCGCGAGGTGGTTTGCCGATCCTGCGGGTCAGATTGTGATTGCCAGCGAAGCCGACATCCTGCGTACAGCAGCCCGCGAGCGACCCGGCCAGCCAGGACTATGGTTGCAACCGGGGCTAATCGACATGGGCGATATCC
The DNA here is from genome assembly GCA_046595415.1 of Thermomonas sp. Taxonomy (GTDB): domain Bacteria; phylum Pseudomonadota; class Gammaproteobacteria; order Xanthomonadales; family Xanthomonadaceae; genus Thermomonas. The sequence goes on along the minus strand of JBKJOY010000236.1, from coordinate 7,827 downwards.
ACTACCTGGAGCCTGCAGGGGTGCGTTTGCATGCATCTGGAAGTGGATTCGCCGGGGATATCCGTTGCGGCTTGACATTGCCGTTCGCCAACGAATGTTGCGGGGTCGTGGTCGTTCAGCATTTGGCCGACATCTGTGCAGAACCGGCGAGATTGTTGGCCGAATGTGCGCGAATCCTGATGCCGGGTGGACGCTTGTGGCTACTTGCGCTGAACCCGCTGTCGCCTTACCGGTTGCGTTGGCGAGGGCAGGGGCCGCGCGCTGCAGAACCCGTCACCTGGCGCCGTCGGTTGCGCGCAGCAGGCTTGGTTCCGGATCCGGTCTCGCAAGGCGTGGGTCCGACTTGGGCGATCACCATTCGCCCCCAGCTGCAGGACGGCGCCGGTTTGCGTGCAGCGTTCCTGCTGCGCGCTGAAAAACGCCGAATCCCGCTCACGCCGATGCGTGCACCGCGCAAGTTGCGCCTGCAGACCGGATTGCCGGCGGCATGACGCCGGCACGCAAGCAGGTCGAGGTGAATACTGATGGCGCCTGCCTTGGCAATCCTGGTCCCGGCGGATGGGGCGCGTTATTGCGCTGGCGCGGGATCGAGCGCGAGGTGTCCGGCGGTGAGCCCGACACCACCAACAACCGGATGGAACTGATGGCGGCGATCGGCGCATTGGAGGCGCTACGCGAACCTTGCGACGTGATCCTCACCACGGACTCGCAATACGTGCGCCAGGGCATCACCCAGTGGATGGCAAACTGGCTACGGCGCGGTTGGAAAACGTCAGGTGGCGATGCAGTGAAGAATCGCGACTTGTGGGAGCGCCTGCATGCGGCCGCCGGCTGCCACACGGTGGACTGGCGATGGGTGAAAGGGCATTCCGGGGACCCCGACAATGAACGCGTGGACGTGTTGGCGCGCAATGAGGCGATCAAGATCAAGGAGTTGGGCGGCGCATGAGGCAGCATCTTGAGGCGGGGCGCGTGAGGCAAGATCCATGAGACAAGTCGTACTGGACACGGAAACCACCGGCTTGAGCTGGGAAAAAGGCAACCGTGTGGTCGAAATCGGCTGCATCGAGCTGGTGGAACGGCGTCCGACCGGCCGCAGCTTCCATTCCTACCTCAACCCGGATCGGGAGTTCGAACAGGGCGCGCAGGAAGTCACGGGTTTGACTGTTGAATTCTTGGCCGACAAGCCGCGCTTCGCCGAGGTGGTCGACGAGTTCCTCGCCTTCATCGAGGGCGCCGAGTTGGTCATCCACAATGCCGCGTTCGACGTGGGCTTCCTCAATGCGGAACTGGCACGGTTGGCGGCAGGCCACGGGCGCATCCAGGATCGCAGCACCATCGAGGACTCGTTATTGCTTGCCCGCCAGCGATTTCCGGGGCAACGCAATTCGTTGGATGCGTTGTGTCGGCGTCTCGGTGTGGACAACTCGCATCGCCAATTGCATGGCGCGCTATTGGATGCGCAGTTATTGGCCGAAGCCTACCTGGCGCTGACCTCGGGGCAGGAGGAGATTGGCTTCGCCAGCGAAACGGCAGCGACGGCGCACGTCGTCTTTCCTATTGCCAATCTGGATGTAGCTGCGCGAACCCGGGTGCACGTCGAAGACGACGAGTTGGCTGCGCATGACGCCCGCTTACGGGTCTTGAACGGCAAGGATGCCCGCTGTGTGTGGCTTCGGCTGGAATCTGTGGCCTGAGCCGACACTGCTCAGTGAATACCGTTCAGTGCCGGCGGACCAGGACCACGGTCACATTGTCCGAGCCGCCGCCATCGAGCGCCGCGGCCACCAAGCCATCCACGCATTCCTGCGCGCTGCACTCCTGATGTGACAGCACCCGGGCGATGCTGCGGTCGTCGACTTCCTCGGTCAGGCCATCGCTGCAAAGCAGCAACTGCATGCCTGGGCGTAGTTCCCCGGAGAGGGTTTCCACGTTCAGCTGCTTGGGATCCGTGACCCCCAGCGCTTGGGTCACCACGTTGCGATGGGGATGGCTGCGGGCCTGGTCGGGCGTAATGGCACCGGTCGCAATCAGCTCCTGCACATAGCTGTGATCCTGCGAGATCTGGGTCAGCTGGCCGTCGCGCCACAGGTAGACCCGGCTATCGCCGACCCAGGCCACCTCAAAGCGGTTGCCATCCACCCGCGCGGCAACCACGGTGGTGCCCATCGGCAGGCTGTCGCCGCGCCGTTTGGAGCAGCGGATGATTTCTTCGTCGGCACTTCGAATCGCTTCCGGCAACGGTGTACCGGCACGGATTTCGCGGACGATGGCCTCGCGGGCCAACGCGCTGGCAACTTCGCCGAATTCATGGCCACCCATGCCGTCAGCCACCAGCCACAGCCCGAGTTCGCTGTCGCCGTAATAGGTGTCCTCATTCAGTTCACGTCGTAGGCCAACGTGGCTGAGGTGTCCGAATTCGATCATGCGTGCGTATTTGTCCGGGATATGAGGGGGCTAACGCAAACGTGCGGCGAAACCGGACGCTTAATTCCAAGGATGGGTTTTGGCGGGTGCAGACGGTGCGAAGAGCGGGGCGGTTCGCGGTGATTTCGCAGCGGTGCGGGCGGGAAGGGGTTCGCAGCAGCGGGGGGATAGACGCGGCACCTCCGGTGCCGCGCCCTGCGGGCAGCTTTCAGCTGTCCTGATTCGTTTCAGGCGAATCAGTCGAACCCCGCAGGGGGTTCTCGTCCGCCGCTTTTCCATCGGACAAGAAAAACGCCCACGAGGGGCGTTGTTCTTGTCTGGCGGAGAGGGGGGGATTCGAACCCCCGGTAGGCTCACACCTACGCCTGATTTCGAGTCAGGTACATTCAACCGCTCTGCCACCTCTCCGAAAACTTCAGGTGCAGCGGGCTGCGAATGATACGGGCCGGGTGGCCGCCCGGCAAGGCGCTACACTGGTTTCCCGTCACGAAACCGTGCCTGCCATGTCCGAAATCCTCGTCCCCGTCTCGTTCGGCGAACTGCTGGACAAGATCAGCATCCTGCAGATCAAGTCCGAACGCATGTCGGATCCGGCCAAGCTTGTTAATGTCCGCAACGAACTCAGTGCGCTGGAACAGATATGGATGGCGCATCCGGCGGCTGGTGGCAACATCGTCCGGTTGCGCGCTGATCTCAAGGCGGTCAACGAGCGCTTGTGGGCGATCGAGGACGATATCCGCGTGCAGGAAAAGGACCAGGCGTTCGACAATACCTTCATCCAGCTCGCACGCAGCGTGTACTTCGAGAACGACGTGCGCGCGCGCATCAAGAAGGACATCAACCTCGCGCTGGGCTCCGCCTATGTCGAAGAGAAGTCGTATCAGGATTACGGCAGCGGGCAGGGCGCCTGAGGCTCAAGGGTTGTCGCTGCGATATCGCTCGAAGGCTGCAATCGCGTCGTCGACCGTAATCAGATCCATCACGCCTTCGACCTCGATCTTGGTGCCCCATTTGAGCTCCGATGCCGGCTTGCCGCGGTATTGGCGCGCGGCGGCGTCGTAACGATCGACGCAATAGCGCCGATCCGAATACGGTCCGCTGCGGTTGGGGTTGCTGGCTGCATGCAAGCCGAGCACTTTGGTGCCCATTGCGTTGGCGATGTGCATCGGTCCGGAATCCGGCGTCACCATCAGATCGGCGAGGGCCAATAGCGCGGGAAGTTGCTTGAGTGTGTCCTTGCCAATCAGGTCGAGCACGTGCTCGCCATCGAGAGTCGCGCGCATCGCCGCGAGGATCGCATCGCCACTGTTGCGCTCCAGTTCACTGCGGCCACCACACAACACCACCCGCCAGCCCTGTGCGATGGCATGGTCTGCGAGTGCGGCATGGCGCACCGGGCGCCAGTTGCGCAGCGCATGGCTGGAACAGGGCGAGACCATCAGTGTGCGGATCCCGTCCTCCGGCCATTGCGCCCGCGCCCACGCATGCGCGTCGGCGGGGACTGGAAGGTTCCAGGCGATCTCCGTTGGGGTCAGGCCGAGCGGCTCGCAGAAACTGCCGATCGCATCCAGCACGTGGATGCCGGGACGGTCGGCGATGCGCTCGTTGATGAACAGTCCGTGGCCGTCCTTGGCGCGAGAACGGTCGTAACCGATGCGGCGTCTTGCGGGAATGAAGGCGGACAGCAGGTTGGCCCGCGCCGACACCTGCAGTTGCAGCAGCGCGTCGTAAGGATGGGCACATTGCCGGCGCACGTCTCGCATGCCCGCCAGGCCGGTTTTCTTGTCGAACTCGATGAAGCGCACGCCGCGAAGGCCATCCAGCAGGCGTCGCTCGCCCTTGCCGATCACCCAGCTGACCTCGACGTTCGGCCAGGCACCACGCAGGGTTTGCAGCAGCGGCAGCACATGCGTCACGTCGCCCAATGCCGACAGGCGCAACAGGCAGATCGAACGCGGCGCGTTGGGGTTGGTCATGGGCTTGTTAAACTCGGGGCATGAGTGGTTTCGACGCCAACGAACACCTGACGCCTTTCCGCGATTCGCGCGGGTATGGGGCGATTCTGTTCGACCGCAGCCAGGTCAGGCAACCCGAAGCCGATTGGTTTTCGCCCCAACACTGGCGTAATGCAGCACAACCTGTCGGCGATGGGGGCCGCGGTGGCGCGTGGTTCATCCAGACCGGCGAAGGGGATGCCTTCCTGCGCCACTACCTGCGCGGGGGCCTTGCCGCCAGCCTGAGCCGTGATGGTCACTTGTGGCGCGGAATCCATCATGTACGCAGTTTTGCCGAATTCCGCATGATGCGGACGCTGCGCGAAAAAAAATTGCCGGTGCCGATGCCGTTTGCCGCGTGGTATCGCCGGGAAGGCATGAAGTATCGCGCCGCGATCCTGATGCAGCGGCTCCCAGGCGTGCAGACGCTCGCATCGCTGGCGACCCAGCAGATCGCGCCGTGGGACGCCGCAGGTCAATTGGTTGCGCGTTTCCATCGCGCCGGTCTGGACCACGCGGACCTCAACGCGCACAACCTGTTGTTCGATGCGCAGGCCCACGGCTGGATGGTCGATTTCGACCGCTCGAAGCTGCGCATCCCTGCGACGCCGTGGCGCGAAGCCAACCTGCAGCGGCTGCAGAGATCCTTGCGCAAGCAGCGCGGGACACTTAGCGTCGAACAGGTGGATGCCGGTTTCGCGCAACTACGTGCTGCCTATGACGCAGCTTGGGATCGGGGCTACTGATGAGCGCCTGGTCGCTACGCCTGCTCGGCGTCGGTAACGCCTCGGCGGTGGAACTAGGCTCGGCGATGGCCACCATCGAGCGAGATCGCGCACCATGGCTGACGATAGATTGCGGTGCTGAAGGATTGACCGCCTATCAGAAGGCCTACGGGGACACTCCGATGGCCCTGTTCATGACCCACGCGCATCTGGACCACATCGCAGGTTTCGAGCGCCTGTTCGTATCCAGCTATTTCGATGAGCGCCGCCGTGGCGAAGTGCGCTTGTACGTGCCGGTCGGACTGATGGCCTTGATGCAGCAGCGGGTGGCGAGTTATCCGAATGCGCTGGCCGAAGGTGGGGTCAATTTCTGGGATGCCTTCCGGGTGATTCCGGTCGGCGATCATTTCTGGCACGACGGTATCCGCCTGGATGTATTTCCGGTGCGCCACCACTGGCCCGACACCGCGTTCGGCCTGCGCTTGCGCGGCAGTCTGGTGTGGACGGGCGATACCCGCCCGATCCCGGAAATGCTGGCCAAGCATGCGGATGCCGACGAGCTCATCGCGCATGATTGCGCCCTTCGCGGCAATCCGTCGCACAGCGGCATCGAAGACCTCGAACGCGAATATCCCGCAGCACTGTTGCAGCGTTGCGTGCTGTATCACTACGAGAGCGCCGAAGACGGCGAGGCACTCCGCGCGCGCGGCTGGCGGGTGGGCATGCCGGGCGAAGTGGTGGCATTGCAGGCGCCCGTCGGTTCGATCGCAGAATGACTTCAATCCCTGTGCTGGATGTCTTGCAACGTCCACTGCGCGACTTGCGTCTGTCGGTGATCGAGGCATGCAATTTTCGCTGCCCGTATTGCATGCCGGCCGACAAGATCGATGACGATCATGGGCTGGATGCCGCGTCACGCTTGTCGTTCGATGAGATCGAAACCCTGGTCCGCGGCTTCGTCCAACTTGGCGTGCGCAAATTGCGGCTGACGGGTGGTGAGCCGCTGTTGCGCAAGCAGTTGCCTGAGTTGGTGCGGCGACTTGCGGCCATCGACGGGCTGGAGGATCTCGCGTTGACCACCAATGGCAGCCTGCTGGCGCCGCATGCGCAAGCGCTGCGCGACGCGGGGTTGCGACGGATCACCGTGAGTCTGGACACGCTCGATCCAGCGTTGTTTCGCGAGTTATCCGGTGGCCGCGGCGAATTGGCCGCGGTGTTGGCCGGCATCGCGGCCGCGCGCAACGCCGGTTTCGCGCCGATCAAGTTGAACTGCGTGCTTCAGCGCGGGGTCAATGAGGCCGGCCTCCTCGACCTGGCAGCTTACGCACGCGGACATGGTCATGTGTTGCGCTTCATCGAGTACATGGACGTCGGCACGTGCAACGGCTGGTCGCGCGAACGTGTGGTGCCCTCACGTGAGGTCCACGAGCTCATTCATGACCGTTGGCCGCTGCAGCCGCTGGATCCCAATTACCGCGGCGAAGTCGCTTCTCGGCACGCCTATGTCGATGGCGCGGGCGAGGTCGGATTCGTGAGTTCGGTGACCGCGCCGTTTTGCGGCGATTGCCACCGTGCCCGCGTGTCTGCCGATGGCCAGCTTTACACCTGCTTGTTTGCCGGCGCAGGCTACGCGCTGCGGCCGTTGCTGGCCCTCGGGGAAGATGCGCTGGCGAGCCATGTGGCAGGCAGGTGGCAACAACGTACCGACCGCTACAGCGAAGTCCGTAGCGAAGCGGGTGCATCACGTCGGCATGTGGAGATGTTCCTCGTTGGCGGCTGACAGTGCAGGGATAATCAGGGTATGGACCGAACACCAAAGCTCACCCATCTCGATCCAGCTGGTCGTCCCAGCATGGTCGATGTCAGTGGCAAGGCCGTCGGCGTGCGCGAGGCGCGCGCCGAATGTCGCGTGCGGTTTCCGGTCAGTGTTGCCGCTCAACTACACGATAGTGGCTTGCGCAGCGCCAAGGGCGGCATCGTGGATACTGCGATCATCGCCGGCACCATGGCGGTCAAGCGCACCCATGAGCTGATTCCGTTCTGCCATCCACTGCCGATCGACAGCTGCAAGCTCGCCATCGACTGGCACGACGCGCGCACGTTGCGCATCGAATGCACGGTGCGGGTGACCCACCGCACCGGTGTGGAAATGGAAGCGCTGACCGGCGCGACGGTTGCGGCGCTCACCGTTTACGATATGTGCAAGGCGCTGTCGCATGCGATCGTGATTGGACCTGCGAAGCTGCTGGGCAAACGCGGCGGCAAACGCGACCTCGGTCACATCGTCTAGGTGAAATTGTCCGGGTCGGGTCGTGGGCAAGTGGCCGATTGCAACCCAGCGCCTGCGCAAAAAGGCGATGGCCCCGCCGGCTGACCTCGGCGCCCGCATCAATCGATACCGTTGCTGCCTTCCGGCCCTGGCGGAGTTTTCGATCTAGCGTCGCGAGGGGCCGACGGGGCCACCATAGGACTGCGTCCTGGAGGACGCATTGAAGCTTGAAGCGCAGTGCGTGGATCTATGGCGGAGAGAGGGGGATTCGAACCCTCGGTACGGTTTTAAATCGTACACACACTTTCCAGGCGTGCTCCTTAAACCACACGGACACCTCTCCGCAGTGCAACTTGTCGCCGCGCCAGCCTGGATGGTAAGCGCATGAAACAAGAGCGAAATTGTACCCGAG
>JBKJOY010000232.1:0-4017 GCA_046595415.1 Thermomonas sp. | reverse complement strand
CTGCAAACGCGGGATCAATGGGGCATGAACACGTCCCTGCCGCTTACAATGCCCGGATGATTTCCTTTCGCAATTTCGCCCTGCGCCGCGGCGAACGCCTGCTGCTGTCCGATGTCGACCTGACCTTGCAGGCCGGCTGGCGGGTGGGCGTGATCGGCCGCAACGGCGCCGGCAAGACCAGCTTGTTCGCCGCGATGATGGGCGAGGTCGAAGCCGACAAGGGCGACCTCGACCTGCCCACCAAGGCGCGGGTGGCCTCGGTGGCGCAGGAAACCCCGCATCTGCCGGATCCGGCGATCGACTTCGTGTTGTCCGGCGATGCAATCGTGCATGCCGCAGTGCAGGCCGAGGCCAACGCCTTTGCCAACGAAGACTGGGAAGCCGTCGCCGAAGCCCATCACCGGCTGGAAGAAGTGAACGGCTACGACGGCAGCGCCCGCGCAGGTCGGTTGCTGCATGGCCTGGGCTTCGCCGCCGATACGCACGAAAAAGCGGTCTCGGATTTCTCCGGTGGCTGGCGTGTGCGCCTGAACGTGGCGCGCGCGTTGATGACGCCCAGCGACCTGCTGCTGCTCGATGAGCCCACCAACCACCTCGACCTCGATGCCGTGGTGTGGATGGAGGAATGGCTCAAGCGCTACGACGGCACCTTGCTGGTGATCAGCCATGATCGCGAATTCCTCGACAACGTCACCACCCATATCCTGCATCTGCATGAGGGCAAGGCGAAGTTGTACGCGGGCAACTACACCGACTTCGAACGCCAGCGAGCCGAGCACCTGCGCCTGCAGCAGATCACCCACGTGAAGGAACAGGCGGAGCGCGCGCACCTGCAGTCCTTCATTGATCGCTTCAAGGCCAAGGCCAGCAAGGCCAAGCAGGCGCAGTCGCGCATGAAGCGGTTGGCGAAGCTCGCCGGTACCGAAGCGGTGCGCGCCGAGCGTTCGATTCACATCACCCTGCCCGAGCCGCTGAAACTGCCGAACTCGTTGATGTCGCTGCATGACGTCCAAGCTGGTTACAGCAAGGATGCGGTGATCCTGCACAACGTCAACTTTGGCCTGGAAGCAGGCGACCGCATCGGCCTGCTCGGTCCCAACGGCGCGGGCAAATCAACGCTGGTCAAAACCCTGGTCGGTGAACTCGAGCCGCTGCAAGGCGAGCGCAAGGCGCACCCGGACCTGCGTATCGGTTACTTCGCCCAGCACACGGTGGAATCACTGGTGTTCGGCACGACTCCCCTGGACCACCTGCGCACGCTGGCACCGGATGCACCCAACCAGGAGCTGCGGGATTTCCTGGGGCGCTGGAATTTCCCCGGCGAACGCGCATTCGAACTCATTGACACCTTCAGCGGTGGCGAGAAAGCGCGGCTGGCATTGGCGCTGATCGCGTGGCGGCGCCCGAACGTGATGCTGCTCGACGAACCCACCAATCACCTTGACCTGGACATGCGCGAGGCGCTGGCCGAAGCCTTGAGTGATTTCGAGGGCGCGATCGTGATGGTCAGCCATGACCGCCATTTGATCGGCCTGGTCTGCGATGAGTACTGGCGTGTGGCTGGCGGCAAGGTCGAACCGTTCGATGGCGACCTGGACGAATACGCGGCATGGCTGCGCTCGCGCCCGGGCAGCGACAACCCGGACAAATCTTCCAAGGGCGGACCAGCGCCCAAGGCGCAACCGGTGATCGAGGCGCCGGTGGTGCCGGCGAAGAAAGGCCCGAAGGTCAATCCGCATAAATTGCAAAAGGCTGAGGCAGAGGTCGTGCAGCTGGAAGCCAGTTTGGCCAGATTGGACGCGCAACTGGCGGATCCGAAGGTCTATGCCGACAAGGCGCGGGTCGCGGAGCTGGGACGCGAACAGGCCACCTTGCAGTCGCGTCTGGAAACGGCGGAAGCCGACTTGATGGCGCTGTACGAAGGCGCTTGATTCAGTGATCAAAGCGCAGCCCGCGCTTGAATTGGTGCGGAATGCCCGCAGAATCAGCACACGTCCTTTCAGTTCAGCCCGCCCATGCCGATTTATGCGTTTGCTTGCGAAGCCTGTGGCCATGCGTTTGACCGCCTGCAGAAATTGTCCGATGCCGATCCCACCATCTGTCCCGAGTGCGGTGCATCTTCGGTGCGTCGCCAGCTGACGGCGCCTCAATTTCGCCTGGCTGGAGGCGGTTGGTACGAGACCGACTTCAAGAAGGACGGCGACAAAAAACGCAATCTGGCAGGCGATGGAGGCGAGAGTGCCAAGCCGGCCGCGGCCAGCAAGGCCGATCAAGCGCCGGTGAAGACAGCGCCCGAGCCGCCGAAGGTTGCAGCGGCCGCCGCCGCACCGACGCCGGCTAAACCAGCAGAGGGCTGAAGCCGCGCCAGCTACGGATGGACGGTCGGCAGGCTAAAATAACCGGCTATCCGGCCAGCCCGGACTCGATTCCCCGGAGTTCCCCATGCGTACCCATTTTTGCGGCCTGATCGACGAAGCGTTGATCGGCCAGACCGTCACCCTATGCGGCTGGGCCGATGTCGCCCGCAACATGGGTGGCTTGTGCTTCATCGATCTGCGCGACCACGAGGGTATCGTGCAAGTGGTCGTAGAACCGGCTACTGGCATCGAAGGTAATGCGGAAGTCGTCGCCACCGCAGCCAGGATTGGCTATGAGGACTGCCTGCGGATTACCGGCACCGTGCGTGCGCGCCAAAGCGTCAACCCCAAGATCAAGACCGGCCAGGTTGAAGTGGTCGCGACCCAAATCGAAGTGCTGAACAAGGCCGAGCCGCTGCCGTTCCACGCGCATGAAAATGCGGGCGAAGAGACCCGCCTGAAGTACCGCTACCTGGACCTGCGCACACCTGAAATGCAGCGCAAGATGCGCACCCGCACCAAGTTGGTCGCGGCATTGCGCGCATGGCTGGATGTGCGCGATTTCCAGGACATCGAGACCCCGATCCTGACCAAGGCCACGCCGGAAGGCGCGCGCGACTTCCTGGTGCCGGCACGCATGCACCCGGGCGAGTTCTACGCATTGCCGCAGAGCCCGCAGCTGTTCAAGCAGATCCTGATGATGGCCGGCTTCGACCGCTACTACCAGATCGCGCGCTGCTTCCGCGATGAGGCTCTGCGCGCTGATCGCCAGCTGGAATTCACCCAACTCGACATGGAGTTCGCGTGGGTGTCCGAACGCGACGTGCAGGACACCACCGAGGCGATGATCCGCGACATCTTCCGGCAGGTGATGGACGTGGAGCTGGCGGCGGAATTTCCCCGGCTGACCTACGCGGAGGCGATGCGTCGGTTCGGTTCCGATAAACCCGATCTGCGTCTCGCGCTGGAACTGGTGGACGTGGCGGAGCAGGTGAAGAGCTGCGAATTCGCGGTGTTCACTGCCGCCGCCAATGATGCCGATGGTCGCGTGGCTGCACTGCGCATTCCGGGCGGTGCATCGCTGTCGCGCAAGCAGATCGACGACTACGCTGCGCATGCCGCCAAATACGGCGCCAAGGGCCTCGCTTACGCGAAGATCGATGAGAGCGGCGCAGTGAATTCGCCGGTGGCCAAGTTCTTCGCCGAAGGAGCGTTCGATGCGCTGCTTGCGCATGTGGGGGCGGGCAAGGGCGACATCGTGTTCTTCGGTGCGGGCGCTTACAACAAGACCAGCGACTTCATGGGTGCGGTGCGGTTGAAGGCCGGCAAGGACTTCAATTTGATCGCCGATTCATGGGCGCCGCTGTGGGTGACCGATTTCCCGATGTTCGAATGGGACGAGGAAGAATCCCGCTACGTCGCCTTGCACCATCCGTTCACCGCGCCGGCGGTGGATTCGATCGACGACCTGCGCGCAAATGCGAAGACGGCGGTGTCGCGTGGCTATGACATGGTGCTCAACGGCAATGAAATTGGTGGCGGGTCGATCCGCATCCACAATTCGGCGATGCAGTCGGCGGTGTTCGAGCTGCTCGGCATCGGCGCGGAGGAAGCGCAGGGCAAGTTCGGCTTCCTGCTCGACGCGCTGAAGTACGGGGCG
>JBKJOY010000399.1:0-5533 GCA_046595415.1 Thermomonas sp. | reverse complement strand
GATTCGTCGTTCCGGCACGTTTCATTAGCTGTACGATCTGACCTGGCATCGAACCGATGTACGTGCGGCGATGGCCCCGAATTTCGGCCTCGTCGTGGACGCCGCCGAGAGCGAGTCGCACAAATTTGCGGCCCGTCGCATTCGCGATCGATTTCCCGAGCGAGGTTTTACCTACCCCCGGAGGACCAACAAAACATAGGATCGTTCCTTTCGGATTCTTAACAAGTTGGCGAACTGCGAGGAATTCCAGTATCCGCTCCTTGATCTTATCAAGGCCGTAATGATCCTCATTGAGCGTCTTTTCGGCTTCGCTGAGCTGTTCGATCTCTTCGGAACGCTGCTGCCAGGGCACATTGATAAGCCAATCAAGATAAGTTCTAGCAACCGTTCCCTCGGCTGACATCGGCGGCATCGATTCGAGGCGTGAGAATTCCTGCATCGCCTTGTCGGTCGCCTCTTCGGTCATTCCGGCTTCAACTATTTTTTTCTTTAACTCTTCGAGCTCGGCTTTATCGTCTTTTCGGCCGAGTTCTTTGTGAATGGCCTTGATCTGTTCGTTGAGGTAGTACTCGCGTTGGCTCTTCTCCATCTGCGACTTGACGCGGCCGCGAATGCGCTTTTCCATCTGTTGAACGTCAATTTCGCCATCGACCAGGCCAACCAGCATTTCCAGACGATCGGCCGTGTCGAGCGTCTCCAACAGCTTCTGCTTGTCCGTGAGGCGCACGCCCAAGTGCGCCGCAATCGTATCCGCCAGGCGCGATGGATCATCGATGCCGGACAATGTTTGCAGCAGTTCGGGCGGCAGCTTGCGATTGGTCTTGATGTACTGCTCGAACATCGACATCAGCGAGCGCGCGATGGCATCGATTTCGCGCGCTTCCCGGCTGTCGGCGGAGTCCACCAACGTGCTGGACCCCGACAGCGCACCATCGACCTCCACCACCGTATCCACGCGAACGCGGGTCAAGCCCTCGACCAGCACCTTGATCGTGCCGTCGGGTAGCTTCAGCAACTGCAGGACCTGCGCCAACGTGCCGATCGAATGAAGGTCGGCTGCGCCCGGATCATCGGTTTCAGCGGATTTTTGCGCTACCAGCAGGATGCGTTTATCGCCTTCCATCGCGATATCGAGCGCCTTGATCGACTTGTCGCGGCCGACGAACAGCGGAATCACCATGTGCGGGAATACCACCACATCGCGCAACGGCAAAACGGGCAGCGAGATGAGGTCAGATTCGATTGCGGGGATAGCGGTCATGCAGACTCCGGGAGATGCAGGCCGACGCCGGATGCGACTGCCTCAGCCCCGTTTATGGGGGTGGCGGCTCCGCGATGCAAGCGGAAAGAACGAGCGGACCTGTCATGAAAAGGCCGCCCTGCGGCGGCCCTTCGTATTCATCAACGCGCAGGATTCAGTCGCCTGAGGCGACTTTGGGCAAAGGCGCGACAACCACTGCCGCTGGCTCCGCATCAGCGGCCTTCTCGAAGGTCGCGTTCTTGTAGATGACGTAAGGCTCGGTCTTGTGCTCTATCACCGATTCGTCGACGACGACCTTGCTCACATTTTCCAGCGATGGCAGGTCATACATCGTGTCCAGCAACACCGACTCGACGATGGTACGCAGGCCGCGTGCACCGGTCTTGCGCTTGAGCGCACGCTTGGCGATCGCCACCAGCGCATCCGGGCGGATTTCGAGTTCCACGCCCTCCATGTCGAACAGTTTGCGGAACTGCTTGGTGATCGCATTCTTGGGTTCGGTCAGGATCTGGATGAGAGCCTCTTCGTCCAGTTCTTCCAGCGTCGCCACCACCGGCAAGCGACCAACGAATTCCGGGATCAGCCCGTACTTGATCAAGTCCTCAGGCTCGACCCGGGCCAGCACTTCGCCCACATTGGCCTTGCGCTCGACGCTCTTGACCTTGGCCCCGAAGCCAATGCCGCCAGCCTCGCTGCTGCGTTGCTGGATCACCTTGTCCAGGCCGGCGAACGCGCCACCGACGATGAACAGGATGTTGCGCGTATCGACTTGCAGGAACTCCTGCTGCGGATGTTTACGCCCGCCTTGCGGCGGCACGCTCGCCACGGTGCCTTCAATGAGCTTCAACAGCGCCTGCTGCACGCCTTCACCGGACACATCGCGGGTGATTGACGGGTTCTCCGACTTACGCGAAATCTTGTCGATTTCGTCGATGTAGACGATGCCCTGCTGCGCCTTCTCGACGTCGTAGTCGCATTTCTGCAACAACTTCTGGATGATGTTTTCCACGTCCTCGCCGACATAACCGGCTTCGGTGAGCGTGGTCGCATCCGCCATGGTGAACGGCACGTTGAGCATCCTCGCCAGGGTTTCCGCGAGTAGAGTCTTGCCCGAGCCGGTCGGACCGACCAGCAGGATATTGGATTTGGAGAGTTCGATGTCGTCCGATTTCTGCCTGCTCTCGATGCGCTTGTAGTGGTTGTACACCGCCACTGCCAGCGTCTTCTTCGCTCGCGCCTGGCCAATCACGTATTGGTCGAGGACTTCCACTATTTCGCGAGGCTTTGGTAACGCGCTGCGCGTGGACTGGGCTTTCTCCTCCAGTTCCTCGCGGATGATGTCATTGCACAGCTCGACGCACTCATCGCAGATGAACACGCTGGGTCCTGCAATCAGCTTCCTGACCTCGTGCTGGCTCTTCCCGCAGAAGGAGCAGTAAAGGATCTTGGTGCTGTCGCCGGTGCTGCGTCCTGCACGGTCTTCGGTCATTCGCAACTCACTGTCCGCACTGTGCGGAGTCGGCCCGAGGATACCATACGCCCCCGTTGGGCCAAGCGGGTGCAAAATTGATCAAAACCGCATTGGAACGCGGTTTCAGCGGTTGGTGTGCGACTCAGATCAAGCCATTCGGCCTGACGCTTATCCCGCCTGGATGGACTCATCCGGACGGCGCACCAAAACCTCGTCGACCAGACCATATTCGCGCGCTGCTTCCGCGCTCTTGAAATTGTCGCGCTCGGTGTCGCGGGCGATCACGTCCAGCGGCTGGCCGGTGTGGTTCGACATGATTTCATTCAGGCGTTGACGCAGCGCGAGGATCTCTCGGGCCTGGATTTCGATGTCGGTCGCCTGGCCCTGCGAACCGCCGGACGGCTGATGGATCATCACGCGCGCGTTCGGCAAGGCATAACGCTTGCCCTTGGCGCCCGACGCCAGCAACAAGGCACCCATGCTGCAGGCCTGGCCCACGCAGATCGTGCTCACATCCGGCTTGATGTACTGCATGGTGTCGTAGATCGCCATGCCTGCCGTGACCACGCCGCCCGGCGAGTTGATGTACAGGCTGATGTCCTTCTCGGGGTTTTCCGCCTCGAGGAACAGCAACTGCGCGACGATCACGTTCGCCACGTGGTCGTCGACGCCACCCACCAGGAAAATCACCCGTTCCTTCAACAGCCGCGAATAGATGTCGTATGCGCGCTCGCCGCGACTGGTCTGTTCGACCACCATCGGCACGAGGTTGAGGGCTTTGGTCAGGTGATCCATGGTTGCTCGCTGATTGATTTTCGTAGTTCCGACGGGACCTTACTGGCCGATCGCTTCCTGGAAGCTCAACGGCTGTTCGGTGTGCTGGGCGCGCTCGGCGATCCAGTCGATCACCTGCTCTTCCATGACACGTGACTGCAGGCCCTGCATGAGTTGGGGATCGTTGCGGTACAAATCAATGACCTGCTGCGGCTGCTCATAGGTTGACGCGATCAGCTGCATGGTCTCGGTCAGGCGGGACTGCTCCAGGCGCAATTCGTTGAGACGTGCGACCTCACCCACCAGCAACGCGACCAGCACACGCTTGCGCGCGCCTTCGTCGAATGCGGCCGCGTCGGGCTGGATCTGTTGGCCCTGGCGGCGTGCCTGTTCAATGGCATTGGCTTGCAGGCCGCGGGATTCGTTTTCGACCAGGCGCGGCGGCAATTCCACATCCTTGTATGCGGCAACAAGCTGCTCACCCACTTCGCGACGCAGGCGATTCATCAGCGCACCCTTGAGCTCACGCGCCAGGTTGCTGCGGATTTCATCGCGGAACTTCTCGCTATCGCCACTCTTGATGCCGAAGCTGCGGATGAACGCCGCATCGATTTCGGGCAGGACCTGTTCGGTCACATCGACAAGCTTGAACGTGGAGGTGACCGTCTTGCCCGCGAATTGCGGCACATGCCAATCAGCCGGAAGGGTGACGTCAACGGTCTTTTCTTCGCCCGGCTGCATGCCGACGATGGCCGTCTCGACCGCTTCGTACATGCCGCCGCTGCCCAGCACGGTGCTGGTCGTTTCCACGCCCTCGGCTGGCATGCGCTCGCCATCGATCACGCTGGACGTTTCAATGTTGACCATGTCACCCGTCTTGGCCGCACGCGTGACCTTGCTCCAGGTCGCACGCTGCTGCTGCAAGTTGACCAGCATGCGATCAATGTCGGTATCGGCAATCTCAGAGGTGTGGCGTACGACTTCCAGCTTGGACATGTCCAAGTCGCCGAAATCCGGCACCAGCTCGACCGACGCGACATATTTCAGCTCGCCCTCGTCCGCTTCCTCGGCCTCGCTGATTTGCGGCGAACCGGCGATGCGCATTGCGTTCTCACGCACGGCCTTGTCCATGCCTTCGCGCAGGAGACCACCAAGGATCTCGGAACGCACCTGGCTGCCGAAGCGTTGCTCCATCACTTTGGTCGGTACCTTGCCCGGACGGAAACCGTTGATGCGGGCTGTGCGTGCCATGTCGCGCAGGCGACCGCCCACTTGGTTGTCTACGTCCCCGGCCGGCAGGCTCAGGGTGACGCGGCGCTCGAGGTTGCCAATGGATTCGACCGAGACTTGCAT
The DNA here is from genome assembly GCA_046595415.1 of Thermomonas sp. Taxonomy (GTDB): domain Bacteria; phylum Pseudomonadota; class Gammaproteobacteria; order Xanthomonadales; family Xanthomonadaceae; genus Thermomonas. The sequence goes on along the minus strand of JBKJOY010000399.1, from coordinate 674 downwards.
GATGCGATGACTCCTGGGTGGGTTCGCCTGGAACCCGGTTGCACGTGAAAGGATGGGTGTGCGCGCAACTCAAACGCTTACGGCCGCGCGGAACGGGATAGTTTGGCGGATGCAGGCGCTGCTGTCATCTTTTACAGCCGAATGCGTTGACAGTCGGGCCGCTGGGCCGGACAATGCCCAGCCTTTCGCGATGCTGGCGCGTAGCGGAAGATCGTACTTGCAAGTCGTGTTGTTGGTTCCATCGGCGGGGTATAGCGCAGTCTGGTAGCGCGCCTGCTTTGGGAGCAGGATGTCGGGGGTTCGAATCCCTCTACCCCGACCATTCGTAGTGGGATCTCGAATGGCCCAGTTTCGATGCGACAATCCGTTTGGGCGCCCGTAGCTCAACCGGATAGAGCACCGGCCTTCTAAGCCGGCGGTTGCAGGTTCGATTCCTGCCGGGCGCGCCAGTGCGAAAGTGACAACTTTGGTGGGTGTAGCTCAGTTGGTTAGAGCACCGGATTGTGATTCCGGGGGTCGTGGGTTCAAATCCCATCATCCACCCCAATTTTGTTGGATGTAGCGGACACGCAAGCGTGTTCTGTTGTTGCGCCGTTTGCTACAATTAGGGTTCTTGGGCCGTTAGCTCAGTTGGTAGAGCAGTTGACTCTTAATCAATAGGTCGAAGGTTCGAA
>JBKJOY010000331.1:0-2889 GCA_046595415.1 Thermomonas sp. | reverse complement strand
AAATCGGTCAGTGCATGCGCTGCGCGCGCGAGGATGGGCTCTGCATGGGCCATGCACGGAGTATAGCCAGCGCGCCTTCGTGGCAGACGCGCCCCATGGCCCGGCCCGGCGTCAGGAACAGCCCTCGACGTAGTCCACCTGCGGCGGCATGCCCACGCGCCATTCGGTCACCTTTCCAGCGGCATCGGTTTCGAACAGCAACGCATTGCCGCTGGCCGCATCCTTGATCCGCAGGTAGCTGCCCTCGGTGTATTTGTGCGGCTGCTCCTCGATGCGACCCGGATACAGCGACTGGATTTCGGTCGACTTCATGCCGACCCTGCCACCGCCGGGAGCGAGAAATCTGGTGCTCTCAGTGCCAAACCGGACGAACTTGCCATCGACGATCATGAAGTTGAACTCGGCCGAGTTCTTCACCCAGGCCGGGGTCATGAAGTAGCAGGCCGTATTCTCTCCCTTGCCCATCTCCTTGAGCTCTCCGCCCCACGCTTTCGCCATGTCGGCGGCGGCTATGCCGAACTTCACCTCGCCGTAGCCGCTGAAGCTTGCTTGGTCATCACTGCCGTCGGGGACATTGGACACGGGCGTGTCGCCGGCTTCGCCAGGTTCGGGCAGTGATGGCGGCATGGTGTCGGCAGGCATGGGGTTAGCGCTGTCCGTCGCAGCGGGAGCCGTTGCATCGGTTTCAGTCTTCGCCGGAGCACCAGGCCCCGGACTGCAGGCAGCCAGCAGGATGGTCGCGATTGCAGCGGTCAGGACGAATGGCAGCAAGGTCTGGCGCATTGAATAAAATTCCTTCGGGTACATGCGCGCCACCTTGTTGGGCGCTGCGTTAGCGCAACGCGAACGCCGCAGCAGAGTGTTCAGCGTGCGCCGTCGAAATGCTTGCGCAGGCCCGCCCAACACGCCTGGTAATCGCGCTGCCGGTGCGTGGCGTCGAGCGCCTGTCGGGTCGGTCGAAGCACGTTGCGGGTCTCGAACATGAAAGCCATGGTGTCGCGCACATAGTCGGGCTTTGTCGTGTCCGCCGCACTCGCCTTTTCGAAGGTCGCTGCATCCGGACCATGGCCGGTCATGCAGTTGTGCAGCGAACAGCCGCCCGGTGCGAAGCCTTCCGCCTTGGCATCGTATTGCCCATGGATCAAACCCATGAACTCGCTGGCGATGTTGCGGTGGAACCACGGTGGACGGAACGTGTCCTGCGCGGCCAGGATCCGCGGCGGGAAGATCGCCAGATCCATGTTGCCCACGCCGGGGGTATCGCTGGGCGATGTCAGCACCAGGAAAATCGACGGATCTGGATGGTCGTAGCTGATCGAGCCAATCGTGTTGAATCGGCGCAGGTCATATTTGTACGGCGCATGGTTGCCATGCCAGCCGACCACGTCCAAGGGCGAATGCCCGATGTCGGCGCGCCACAGGTGGCCCTGGAATTTCGCCACCAGTTCGAATTGCTTTCCAACAGACGTCCCTTCGACATCTTCGAACGCGGCGTTCGAGGTCAGGAAATCGCGCGCGTTGGCCAGGCCATTGCTGCCGATCGGCCCCAGATCGGGCAGGCGCATGAACGCACCGAAGTTCTCGCAGATATAACCTCGCGATGGCCCGTCCGGAAGTTCAACGCGAAACCGGATCCCGCGCGGGATGACCGCGATCTCCTGCGGCTCGATGTCGAGCACGCCGAGTTCGGTTTCGATGTGCAGCCGGCCTTGTTGCGGCACGATCAACAGCTCGCCATCGGCGTCGTAGAAGTAGCGCCCCTGCATCGACACATTGGCGGCATACATATGCACGCCGATCCCGGATTGCGTACACGGCGAGCCATTGCCGGCCATGGTGACCAGGCCATCGATGAAATCAACGCGTGCATCCATGCCCGGCAGGGGCAACGGATTCCAGCGCAACTGGTCCGGGGTCACCGGGCCGGTATCGAAATCGTTGTGGAACGCAGGTTGCGAGAACGGCGCGAACGGCCCATGCATCGCCGCCGGACGAATCCGATACAGCCAGCTGCGACGGTTCTGGTGGCGCGGCGCGGTGAACGCCGTGCCCGACAGCTGCTCCGCATACAAGCCATGCGCGACCCGCTGCGGCGAATTACGGCCTTCCGGCAAGGTGCCGGGCAGCGCTTCGCTGGCACATTCATTGCCGAAGCCCGACTGATACCCGTTGCTTGAAATGGTCATGGCGCCAGCCTTTGCTTGAAAGTCTTACAGCACGCCGCGCTGCATCTGGTCGCGCTCGATGCTCTCGAACAGCGCCTGGAAGTTGCCCTCGCCAAAGCCTTCATTGCCCTTGCGCTGGATGATCTCGAAGAAGATCGGGCCAAACGCATTCTTGGTGAAGATCTGCAGCAACTTGCGCTGCTTGGTTTCCAGGTCCGCGTCGATCAGGATCGAGTTGCGGCGCAACCGTTCCACGTCCTCGCCATGGTTGGGCACGCGCTGGTCGATCACGTCGAAATAGGTTTCAGGGGTGTCCAGGAACTGCATGCCCTGCGCACGCATCGCTTCGATCGAGGCATAGATGTCATCGGTGAAGCAGGCGATGTGCTGGATGCCCTCGCCCTTGTACACGTCAAGATATTCGTTGATCTGCGACTTCGGGTCGTTCGACTCATTGAGCGGAATGCGCACGACCCCGTCCGGCGCGGTCATCGCTTTCGACACCAGGCCAGTCTTGGCGCCCTTGATGTCGAAGTAGCGGATCTCGCGGAAATTGAACAAGCGCTCGTAGTAGTCCGACCACTTCTGCATGTTGCCGAAGTACAGGTTGTGGGTCAGGTGGTCGATGAAGGTCAGCCCGAACCCGACCGGGGCCTGGTCCGCGCCGTCGATCGGCAGGTAATCCTGGTACATCGACCCGTGGTCGCCATAGCGGTCAACCAGG
>JBKJOY010000167.1:0-3252 GCA_046595415.1 Thermomonas sp. | reverse complement strand
GCAAGGCCGCTGCTGCAGTGAAGCGTCAGGCACGCCGCAGCTCGCGCGACGTCACCAAGCGCCAGCGCCTGTACTGAGCAAGGCTTGCTTGTGCTTGAAGCCGGCACGCGCGAGCGTCGCCGGCTTTTTTGCGTACTTCGTCCGCAAAAAGCCCAAGATCCGCTGCGCGTATCTTGGGCCCACGTAATTGCACCCAATCGCCCGCGCGGCTGCGCCGCGCAGCCCCCTTACCAAGGGGGGGCAATCCCTTCGACAATCCGGAGTAAGCCATGTCGCTGAAACTGCAACTCACCGATGACATGAAGACCGCGATGAAGTCCGGCGAGAAGGATCGCCTCGGCGTCATCCGCCTGATGTTGGCCGGGATCAAGCAAAAGGAAGTGGACGAGCGCATCGAAATGACCGATCCGCTGGTGTTGGCCGTGCTGGAAAAGATGGTCAAGCAGCGCAAGGACTCGATCACCCAGTTCGAGGCCGCCGCGCGCGAGGACCTGGCGATCATCGAGCGCTACGAGCTCGGCGTGATCGGGACCTATCTGCCTGAAAAGATGGACGAGACCGCCATCTTGGCTGCAATTGATGCCGCGATGGCCGAAACCGGCGCCACCAGCGCAGCCGATATCGGCAAGTTGATGGCAGTACTCAAGCCAGCGCTGGCGGGGCAGGCCGACATGGGCCTGGTGTCGAAGCTGGTCAAGCAAAAGCTGGCTGGCTGAGCGGATGGCGCACGGCATGATGATCGCCACCGCCCAGTCGGGTGTCGCCCTGCGCTTCGCGCAGGCGTCCGACGCGCCGTTGCTGCTGGCCTTTATCCGCGAACTGGCCGAGTACGAGCAACTGCCGGACGAGGTCAAGGCCGATGCCGACACCCTCGCCGAATCGCTTTTTGGCGAAACTCCAGCCGCCGAGGTGGTGGTTGCTGAAGTCGAAGGCATGCCTGCCGGGTTCGCGCTGTTCTTCCACAACTACTCAACCTTCCTCGGTCGTCGCGGGCTGTACCTGGAAGACCTGTTCGTGCGTCCTGCATATCGCGGCAAGGGCATCGGCCGCGTGTTGATGACATTCCTGGCCAAGCTCGCAGTCGAACGCGACTGCGGCCGCTTCGAATGGGCGGTGCTGGACTGGAACAAGCCGGCTATTGATTTCTACCGCAGCCTTGGCGCGCGCGGAATGGACGAATGGACCAGCCAACGTGTCGCCGGCCAAGCCCTGCACGCTCTGGCTGCGCAGTTCGACCGCGCAATCCACTGACCAACCCGCGCATCCATCGCCCGCCACCTGGCCGATCTACACTGGGCCATGGCCTCAAGACAGCACATGCCTCCAGCCGACACGCCCTCGCTCGCCGATGAGCTGGACCCGACGCGCAAGGCGTCGATCACCCAAGCCGATGGGGCGCCGCCGCCCGCAGATATCAAGCAGACCGTGCGCAAAGCCAGCAGCGGGGGCGTTGCCATGGCGATGTTGCGGCGTGTGATGGACGCCGATGTCATTACCCAGGCAGCCGCAGTCGCGTTTTATGCGGCGCTTTCGCTCGCGCCGCTGATGCTCCTGCTGCTTTGGTTCACATCCAACAACGCGTTCGCCCAAGCCGCCGCGCTGCGTCAGATCCACCTGTTGATGGGGCCAGAAGCCGCAGCCGTGGCGCAAACCGTGATCGAAAACGCGCGCGCGCGGCCCGACACGGGATCCATTGCCGGCTGGTGGTCCATCGGGCTGCTGTTGGTAGGCGCCACCGCGGTGTTCGCGCAGTTGCAGGATGCGCTCAATCGCATCTTCCGCACAGACGCGACCGCACTCGACAGCCTCGGGGAATGGCTGCGCAAACGGCTGTTCTCATTCGGCATCCTGCTGGCATTGGGATTCCTTCTGTTGGTTTCCATGAGCGTGACGTCGGTGCTGGAACTGCTGTTCGCGCGCGTGTCCCTGGTCCAGCCATTGTTGGCGACGCTGGCATCCTTGGTGGTGTATGCCACCGCATTCGCTTTCATGTTCCATTTCCTGCCTGACCGTCGCGTGCGCGGGCACATCGCGATGAGTGGCGGGCTGCTGACGGCCGTGCTGTTCGTGCTTGGCCGTCTGGCCATTGCCTGGTATCTGGAACGCGCGCCAACGGCCACCGCTTATGGTGCGATGGGTGCATTGGTGCTGACCATGTTGTGGGTGTACTACGCGACGATGATCCTGTTCGCCGGTGCCGTGGTCACCGCCATCGTCGATGAGCGCCGCGGCACTGTGCCCAGGAAGGCCGGCTGAGCCATATGGCCCGTATTCCCGACGCCTTCATCGATGATCTGCTGGCCCGCACCGACATCGTCGAGGTGATCCAGGCGCGTGTCCCGCTGAAACGCCAGGGCAAGGAATACGCCTCGCGCTGCCCGTTCCACGACGAACGCTCGGCCAGCTTCACGGTGTCGCCGACCAAGCAGTTCTATCACTGCTTCGGCTGCGGGGCGCACGGTACGGCGATCAGTTTCGTGATGAATTACGACCGCCTGGAATTCCTCGACGCCGTCGATGAACTGGCCAAGCGCGTCGGCATGGAAATCCCCCGCGACACCCAGCAACGCAACGCGGATCCGGATACGCGCGACATCTATTCGGCACTCGACGCGGCGGCAGGTTTTTTCCGCAGCCAACTGAGCGCCAGCAGCAAGGCACGGGCGTATGTCGAAGGTCGCAGCATCGACCCCAGCATCGTCGAGCAGTACGCGATTGGCTATGCGCCGGATGGGTTCTCCGCGCTGCGCGATGCGCTGGGCACGGATCCGCGCCGCATGCAGTTGCTGGAACGCGGCGGCATGTTCTCGAAGAACGACAAGGGCAACATCTACGACAAGTTCCGCGATCGGCTGATGTTCCCGATCCATGATCGCCGCGGCCGCGTGATCGCATTCGGTGGCCGGGTGATCGATCCGGAAGATTCGCCGAAATACCTCAACTCGCCCGAGACCGTGCTGTTCCACAAGGGCCGCGAACTCTACGGCCTGTGGCAGGCAAAGCAGGCGAATTCGAAGCTCGAGCGATTGATCGTCGTCGAGGGCTACATGGACGTGGTCGCGCTGGCCCAATTCGGCGTGACCCAGGCCGTGGCGACCTTGGGCACCGCGACCACGCCCGACCACGCCGAACTGCTGTCCCGCAATGCGCCGGATGTGTATTTCTGCTTCGATGGCGACCGGGCTGGTCGCGCTGCTGGGTGGAAGGCATTGGAGTCGGTGCTACCACGCATGAAAGACGGCCGCCAAGGAT
>JBKJOY010000279.1:0-4807 GCA_046595415.1 Thermomonas sp. | reverse complement strand
GTTCTCGACCGGATTGAAGGTCATGTACTTGGCCACCGCGCCCGGCACGTTCCAGGACGGGATATAGCCGACGCCAGCGAAGCCAAGGTTGACCAGACCGTACTGGAATTCCGAACCGATCGCGGTGTCGCCCTGCGCGCCGACATTGATGTTGCCTTCGGGCTGCCGCTTCTTCTTGCTGCGATCGGCATAGTTCAGGCCGAAGTCGATATCGGTCAGCCAGCTCATGCCTTCAGGCGCCGGCACCGTTGCACCCAGTCGGACGCTGGTCATCTCATCGGCGACCCTGGGAGTCTTGCCGTAGCCGGAACCGTAGATGGTCCCGCGCAACAGCAATTTGCTTGCATCCGAGTAGTTACGCCCCGGGTTTAGCTGCGAAAACCCGCTGCTGGAAAACATCAGGTTCAAGGTGTCCAGTTGCGGAGCCGGCGTCAGCTGCGTGTTGTTCTCCAGGCTAACTTCGTTGCGATCCGCCTTTGACCAGCTGATATCCGCCACGAGCTTCGCACGGCCCACGAAGAATTCATTCTTCCAGGCGAGTGAGTTGATCCTGTCCTTGCGCTTGTTGTACATGCCACGCACCAGCGGATACAGGTTCGCAGCAGTGCCTCCGGTAAACGTTTTGTTGCCGTTGATCTGCGCGTTGGTGATGTTGAGGCGCCCGTAGCCACCATTGTAATCGCCGAGATTGACTTCGAACTGGTTGGCAGTGTCTTCCTGCTTGGCTTCGGAATGGAAGCCATCAAGCGTGCTGATCCAGGCATCCGAGGGCCGGAATTCAAGCGTGCCGATGATGCCGTCGCGCTTGGTGTAGCCGGTACGCCGCAGGGCCTTGATGCCGTCGGAGTAGAACGTACCAGCGGCAACGCCCGGGCGCCAATTGTTACCAATCGCCTGCCACGGCTCGTAAAGGCCGACCTGGTTTTCCTGGATCGGCGTGTCCGAATGCGAATACCCAATCGAGAAGCCGACCTTGCGGTCTGCGGACTGTCCGATGTAGCTGACGTTGAAGCGGTTGCCGTTGGCATCGGCATTCGCCGCTGATCCCAGCGAATTGCGCGACAGGCGACCGCTGAGCGCGAGCACCGGCTTGTCGTAATCCAGAGGCCGCACCGTGCGCATGTCCAGCGTGCCCGACAGGCCTTGGCCGATCAGCGCGGCGTCAGGGGTCTTGTAGACCGTCACGCCGGCCATCAGTTCGGACGGGTACTGGTCGAACTCGACGCTGCGGTTGTCACCCGTACTGACCAGTTCACGGCCGTTGAGCAGGGTGGTCGCGAAGTCGGGCGAGAGGCCGCGCACACTGATCACCTGGGCGCGACCGGCGACGCGTTGTGCCGCCAGGCCTGGCAAGCGTGCAATGGACTCGCCGATGCTGATGTCAGGCAATTTGCCGATGTCTTCAGCGGAGACCGCCTCGACGATCGAGGTCGCGTTCTTCTTGGTGTCGATGGCGCGCTCGATGCCGCCGCGGATGCCGGTCACGACGACCTTATCCATATTCTTGGCGTCTTCGACTTTCTTTTTCGTAGCCGCAGTTTGCTCCGCTTTGTCGGGGGCTGGTGCGGTCTGCGCACTCGCCTGCGCCATCAACATCATCGTTGCCGAGGCAAGCGCCACGCTCAACAGGTTCCGCTTCAAATGCACCATTTTCCCCTCCAGGAATGGTTAGGTGGTCGGATGCCGGTAGGCCTCCGCTCCATCGCGCGTGCATGCACTGCGTGCAGCCATCATGCGAACGCGGCTGATGTTAATCGCGGACTTCGGCAACAGGGGATACCTGCATACGTATTCATGACGAATTGGTTGAAGATGCCGCAAAACCTGCGCCACCACTCACTATCAGGATGGCTTTAAGGTTCGGTGGATCACCCATGGTGACGCCATGGACGCAAATGGCGATTGAAATGCGGCATCGCACCATGCCTGGAAAACCAATTTCAAGTAGCCAAGCGCGGCCATTATTCCCATTTAGTTCGATGTCTCAGCGCGAATACCTGGCGTGCATGCCGCAACTTACTCGGCATCTGCGCGGATCGACTGCACTTTCGGCCGATACGCCCAACGCAGGAACACCGGCAGCATGCGCGCCCAACTGGCCTGGTTGTGCTGGCCGCCACCAAGCGCGTATAGCGTCGCCGCTTGGCGCGACGGATTGAACGCATTAAACGCATCGGGCGCGGTCACGCTGTAGCCAAGCTGGCGCAACCCCTTTCGATGCATGCCATCCGGTGCCTGCCACCCCTCCAACAGATCTTGTGCATCATCGAGTACGTCGATGACGCCATCGGCATCGCGGTCACTGGTTTCCTCGGCTGTCCCCACCGCGAGGAATACGTTCGACCGCGCCGTCGCCATGCCGGCATCCACCAATCTATGCGTCAGTCGCGTGGCCTGGATGGCATCGGCATCACTTCGATCCGCGGATACCCAGAACGATGGCGAGAAAGCGCCAACCGTCCCGAACAATTCCGGATATTGCCAGCCGATGGCGAACGCGCTCAATGCACCCAGCGACCAACCCGCCAGCGCGCGATGCTGGGCAGTTGCATAAGTGCGGTAGCGGGCATCGATTGCAGGCACCAGTACGGTGGTCAGCCATTGGGCGTAGGCCCAGGCGCCCATGCCCACCGGGCCGTATTTCGTTTGCGCAGGCATGGCGTGATGCGCGCTGCGATCGAAGACACCGTAGCTGCCCATGCGGTCGGGCGGCATGTCGATGGCGACCACGATCAGCGGCTGGATGTCGCGTGCTGCATACAGCGTTTGCAATGTCGCCTCGACGTTGACCTGTTCCAGGTCCTGCCCATCGTTCAAGTACAGGACCGGGTAGCGGGACACGCCATCGGCATAACCCGGCGGCAACAACACGCGCACGCGAATGGGCGACCGGGACACCCCGCTCGCGGCCAGATTGATCTCATCGGTGACCGTCTGCGCATGCGCGGGCAACCAAGCCACCAGCAACAGGACCAGTGCGCAGCCACTAAGCACGTCAGTGTGCCAGCGGCACGAATCGAATCGCCTGCCCGCCTCCACCCGCCAGCCACACGTCCAACACGTCCTTGCGGGTGACCTCACGCGTTTCGCGTGCAAAACGGAAACGCGCATCGCCATGCCAGTCGGCGCCTTCGCCATCACGGTAGATCTCGGCGCGATAGCGCTTGCCCGCCTCCAGGAAGTCCAGCGTTACCTTCAGCGTGCGCGGATTGCGATCACTCATTGCGCCGAGGAACCACGCATCGCTGTTGCGATCCTTGCGCGCGATGGTCACGAACTCCCCCACTTCACCATTGAGCACACGGGTGTTGGACCAGTCAGTCGGTACGTCCTGGATGAACTGGAATGCATCAAGGTGCTGGGCGTAATGCTCGGGCAGGTCGGCGGCCATCTGGATCGGGCTGTACAAGGTCACGTAAAGCGCCAGTTGCCGCGCGAGCGTGCTCTGGATTTCCTGGCCGCCACGGCCGGTCAGGCTGAGCACGCCGGGCGTGTAATCCATGGGCCCCGCCAGCATGCGGGTGAACACCAGGTTGATTTCATGTTCGGGCGGATTCGGCGGATCACCCCAGGCGTTGTATTCCATGCCACGCGCACCTTCGCGCGAGACCCAGTTCGGGTAGGTGCGACGCAGGCCGGTGTCCTTGATCGGTTCATGCGGATTGATTGCGATGTGGCGCTTGGCGGCTTCCTGCACCACATGCAAATGATGGTTGCTCATCCACTGGCCGTCATGCCATTCGCGCGTGACCGGGGCATCTGGCGTGTCCTGGCGTTCGATCTGGCCGGCATCGCAGACGTACCCGCTCTTGACCACGTCGATACCGAGGCGCTGGTCGAGGTCGAGCGCTTCAGCCAACTGGCGTTCGTAGTGACTCACCGCGCAACCGGTCTCGTGGTGGCCGATCAGGTGCACATTTTTCGACGCCGCGTATTTCGACAACGCTTCGATGTCGAAGTCCGGCGTGGCCTTGCGGAAATCGAAACCCCAGCCATTGGCGAACCAATCACCATCCCAGCCGACATTCCAACCTTCGACCAGCACGCCACGGAAGCCTTTCGCGGCAGCAAAGTCGATGTAGCGCCTGGTGTTTTCCGTGGTCGCACCATGTTTGGCGCCTGTCGCCCAGGATTGCGTATCCAGATGCAATGACCACCAGACGCCTACGTATTTCGCCGGTTTGAACCAGCTCACATCACCAAGCTTGCTGGGTTCATTGAGGTTGAGGATCAGGCTGGATTCCACCAATCCGCCGGCGCTGTTGCTGATCTGGATCGTGCGCCACGGCGTCTTGAACGGCGTGTCGACGACCACGCTTGCGCCCTGCATTCCGCCCGGCGCCAGGTGCGCGCGCAAGCGTTGTCCCTGACTGCGTCGCAGCCACATGCCGGCGTATTTGACCAAGGCCGCCTCATGGATGGACACATGCAAACCATCTGCGGTGCGCATCGTGATGGGGGTATGCGCCTGCGACACCTCGGCCAGCGATGTGTGGTTGTACAGGTATTCGTAGCGATTCCATTCGCCGGCGGGGATCCACCAGGCCGTCGCGGGCCTCGCGATGGCGAACTCGGTGAACTCGTCCTCGATCTCGGCATGCAGTAGTGCGGGTTGCTTGCCTACTTCGTAACGGAAGCCGAGGCCGTCGTCATACACGCGGAACACGACATCGAAGCTGCGATGGTCGCGGTCGGTCTCGACCAGGGTCACGCGCAGCTGGTTGTAGTGGTTGCGGATGAAGCGACGTTCGCCCCACGGCTGCTCCCACGTTTCATCGAAGCTGCTGCTCGCTTGCGTGTCCAGCTT
>JBKJOY010000095.1:0-5588 GCA_046595415.1 Thermomonas sp. | reverse complement strand
TAGCGACGGCGCGGAGTTTCGTGGTGATCGGAATGCCGCTGCAGGTGGAACAGCAACAGGTTGCTGAGCAGGTAGTCCGAATTCCACGAATGCAGGTGGGTGGTGCGCTCATAGCGGCCTGAATCCAGCTTGCGACGCTCCAGCCCGTAGTGCTCGATGTAGTTGATGATTTCCAGCGAGCAGGCGGCGAGGAAGCCTTGCACGACGAAAAACGCGAGTCCGACCGGCCCGAGCCACGCGCTGAAACCTGCCGCCAGTGCGATCCACAACAGGCTCCATCGCAGCAGTTCGTTGTCCGTCGACCACCATCGCTGGCCGCGCGCATGCAGGCGCGCCAGTTCCAGTTTCCAGGCGTTGGCGGTATTGCGCAGCAACGCGCGCGGCAGGAAGTGCCAGAGCGATTGTCCGAAGCGCGCGCTTGAAGCATCTTCTGGCGTGGAGACATGCACATGATGGCCGCGCACATGTTCGATCTTGAAGCCGTGGTAACCGACGCTGGTCAGCAGCAAACCGCCGGCCGCACGTTCCAGTGCGGTGTCCTTGTGGATCAGTTCGTGGGCGACGTTGATCGCCAGCACGCCGCCGACGATGCCTTGCGAAAGCATCCAGCCCAACATGCCGGCGGCATCGAAATCGGCATGCACGAAATGCCAACCCGACCATGCCACCACGCCAAGTTGCGCGGGTAGTGCGGCCAGCGTCATGCCCTTGAACCAGCTGTCGTGTTCCAGCGTGGTGGTGGCATCGCTGTTGAGGTTGCGCGGGTCGTGGCCGAGCGTGTAATCCGCCAGCGGCAGCAGCACGAACAGGAAGAACAGCGGAAACCACGCCATCAGGTCCGGCATGCCGGTTTGCGTGCCAAGCCATGCCGCGGCAGGCATCAGGGCTGGCACCACGAACACGAACAGGAAGCCGAGGCGTTTCCAGAGCGGCATTGCGGTGTCGTCTCGGCTTGGTGGTTGGAAGGCCAGACTATCCAAACCCACGCTGGATTCAAGCGTTTGGCCGCTGCAAGTGAATGATGGCGTTTCAATGATCGGGGATCAAAGCGGGGAATGGTGCGATGTGTCATCCGAAACGGTTGGGGCTGGTACTTGGGTGCATCTTGCTCGCGGCGTGCACGCGACCGCCTGGCGCCGCGGAAGCCGCTATCACCTACGCCTCTCCCACCGCAGTGCCTGCCGGCGATCCTGTGGCGGGCGCGCGGATTGCCAGGAGGGTTGGCTGCGATGGCTGTCACGGCCAAGGTGGCAAAGGCGGCGGCTTCGACATCAAGACCCCACAAGGCGACCGGGTGGTGGCACCCAACCTGACCATAAGGCGGGCCTTGTATGACGATGCCGGCATTGCCCGGTTGCTGCACGAGGGCAAGACCCACGATGGACACCGTCCGTTCGGCATGCCGATCTTCATGCTCCAGCACCTCAGCAACAGCGAAGTGCGCGACATCACTGCGTGGCTGCGTGCACTGGCTGCCGTTGAACATCCCGGCCTCGCAGAGAGTCATCTAACACCCAAGACATTGAAGAGTTTGCTGGATGGCACGCATCCGTACGCCACGGATGACAGGCCGGACGCCGGCAACGTGCCGCCGAGCGACAAACCGGTTGAGCCGCTCGCGCTCGGCAAGTACCTGGCCTTCACCAGCTGCAGCGAATGCCATGGCAGGGATCTCAACGGGTTCGGAGGTGACGAAGCGCCCTCACTGGTGGTAGCGAAGGCATACACCCTGGAAAACTTCAGGCGCTTGATGAAAACCGGTGAAATCGCCACCGGCGGCAAGTCGAAGACGGGATTCATGAGCGAGATCGCCGCGTATCGGTTTTCTGGGCTGACCGACGGCGAGGTCGCCGCACTCAAGCAATACCTCGATTCGCGCTAGGCGCTTGGCTGGCGCGGTGCGTTAAGCTCCGGCGCTGGACCCGACCGGATCGACCGCATGACCGCCAGTACGCCGCTGCTGATCACATTCGGTATCTACCTTGCGCTGATGGTCGGGATCGGGTTTGCCGCCTGGCGCCGCACCCGCAATTTCGACGATTACATCCTGGGCGGTCGCTCACTGGGCGGGTTTGTCACCGCGTTGTCCGCTGGTGCTTCGGACATGAGCGGCTGGCTGCTGATGGGCCTGCCCGGCGCGTTGTACATCGGTGGCCTGTCGGAATCGTGGATCGCGATCGGGCTGGTGCTGGGCGCGTATGCGAACTGGCGTTTCGTCGCGGGGCCGCTGCGCGTGTACACAGAGCGCACCGACAACGCGCTGACCTTGCCGGACTACTTCACCACGCGCTTCTCTGCCGATGACGGCAAGCTGTTGCGGATCGTGTCGGCACTGGTGATCCTGGTGTTCTTCGCGATCTATGCCGCCAGCGGAATTGTGGCTGGCGCACGCTTGTTCGAAAGTGTGTTCGGCCTGCCGTATGCGCAGGCGCTTTGGTGGGGCGCGGCTGCCACCATCCTGTACACCCTGATCGGTGGGTTCCTTGCGGTGAGCTGGACCGACACGGTGCAAGCCTCATTGATGATCTTCGCGCTCATCCTGACCCCTGTGATCGTGGTCATGAGCAGCGGCGGCGTGACCGAAAGCCTGCAGGCAATCGGGCAGGTCGATGCGGCGCGCCTGGATTGGTTCAACGGCGGCAAATTGGGCATCGTCGGGATCATTTCGCTGCTGGCGTGGGGGCTGGGCTACTTCGGCCAGCCGCACATCCTGGCGCGGTTCATGGCAGCCGATTCACTGGCGGTGATCCCGCAGGCACGTCGCATCGGCATGACCTGGATGGCGCTGTGCTTGGCGGGCGCCATTGCGACTGGCTTCTTCGGCATTGCCTATTTCGCGCAGCATGCGGACCAAGCCGGCGCGGTCACCGAGAACCACGAGCGGGTGTTCATCGCGCTGGCCGAGGCGTTGTTCAATCCGTGGATCGCGGGTGTGTTGTTGTCGGCCATCCTGGCCGCGATCATGAGCACGTTGTCCTGCCAGTTGCTGGTCTGTTCCAGCGCGCTGACTGAAGATTTCTATCGCGGGTTCATGCGTCCGAACGCCGGTGAGCGCGAACTGGTCTGGGTCGGGCGGCTGATGGTGCTGTTGGTGGCGTTGATCGCCATTTTCATCGCACGCGATCCCGACAGCCGCGTGTTGGGACTTGTGAGTTATGCGTGGGCTGGTTTTGGCGCGGCGTTCGGGCCGGTGGTGCTGTTCTCGCTGGGCTGGAAGCGCATGACCCGCACCGGCGCGCTTGCAGGCATCGTGGTCGGCGCGCTCACCGTGATTGCGTGGAAGCTCGTTGCGGTGCAGATGATGGGTAGCGGGCTGTACGAAATCGTGCCGGGTGTGCTCATGGCCAGCATCGCGATTGTCGTTGGCAGCCTGTTGTCGCCGATGCCCAGCGCTGCAGTACTTGCACGCCACCAACAGGTGCGATTGAGCCTGCGCGAGAGCGGGTATTGAGCATCGTCCGCCTGCAGCTGCGATGACCGCCACGCTGGACACGCGGCCGCGGGTCATCGCGCTGATGGGCCCGACCGCATCGGGCAAGAGCGCATACGCGCTGGCGCTTGCGCAGCGGCTTGGCGGCGAGATCGTCAGCGTCGATTCGGCCCTGGTGTACCGCGGTCTCGATATCGGTGCGGCCAAGCCCACCCGCCACGAACAGGCATGCGCGCCGCATCACCTGATGGATGTGCGTGATCCATGGCAGCCGTATTCCGCTGCGGAGTTCGCGGTCGATGCGACCTCCGCCATCGATTCGATCATCGAACGCGGCAGGTTGCCGATCCTTGCCGGCGGTACCGGGCTGTATTTTCGCGCCTTGCTGGAAGGGCTGGCGTCGATGCCGCAAGCCGATCCCGCGATGCGCGAGGCAATCACGGCCGAAGCGACAGCGCGTGGTTGGGCGGCCTTGCATGGCGATCTCGCCGAGATTGATCCCGAAGCCGCGCGCAGGATCCATGCGACGGATGCCCAGCGCATCCAGCGTGCGCTGGAGGTCTATCGCCTCAGCGGTCGCCCGATCAGCGATTTGCAGCGCGAGGCACCTGTGGCAAAACCGCATTGGAAGGTGCTGAAGCTGGTGCTGGCGCCTCCGCGACGTGAGGTCTTGCATGCGCGCATCGAGCAGCGCTTCGACCTCATGCTTGCCGCCGGTTTTCTCGATGAGGTGCGGGCGTTGCGCGCATTGCCGGAATTGGCCGCCTGTCCGGCGCCGCTGCAATTGCCGGCGATCCGGGCCGTCGGCTATCGGCAGGCGTACGAATTTCTTGATGGCGACTGCGACGCCGCCACGTTCCGCGATCGCGCGATCGCCGCCACCCGCCAACTGGCCAAACGCCAATTCACCTGGCTGCGCGGGGAACTCGATGCCCGTTGGTTCGATCCGGTGACCCAGCGCGTGCCACTGGACGCGGCCGTGGCCGGTTTCCCGGGCCACTCGCGCACGTAACGCCGCCCAGCTGCGTTACCATCGGGGTGCGCCACCGCTTGCGGATGGCGTGGGGACCGGGGGAACGTCATCGAGGCAATTGCCGAGGTGAGGTCTGGTCCACCCATCGAACAACAACAAACAACAAGAACCGTGCGGGGAAACCACATGTCCAAGGGACAGACTTTGCAGGATCCATTCCTGAATGCGTTGCGCCGCGAGCGGGTGCCTGTGTCCATCTATCTGGTCAATGGCATCAAGCTGCAAGGCACCATCGAATCGTTCGACCAGTTCGTGGTGCTGCTGCGCAATACGGTCAGCCAGATGGTCTACAAACACGCGATTTCCACGGTCGTGCCCGCGCGAAATGTGCGCATTGGCCTGCCTGATGACGCTGAAGAAGAGGCCGAATCGGGCGACGACGCAGCCTGATCTGCACGCACCCGGCCAAGGCTTGGGTTCACGGCTGTCGACCCCATAACTGGGCAATGACCAACTGCCTGTCCCACTCGCCACCCCACGCAGGGTCTCGCCCTTCGATTGGTCGACACCTTGTTTGAACGATCCCGCAAGGGCGAAAACGCCCTGTTGATCCAGCCACATGCCGGTGGCCCACCGGGCCAGGGCGTGTTTGAAGAATTCCGCGAGCTGACGCGTTCCGCTGGCGCCACGGTCGTGGCGGAACTGACTGCCAAGATCGATCGGCCGAATCCGTCGATCCTGATTGGCACCGGGAAACTTGAAGAAGTGAAGGCTGCCTGTGAGGCCACCGGCGCCGACCTGGTGCTGGTCAACCACGCGCTCAGCCCGGTGCAGGAACGCAACCTGGAGCGTGCGCTGCAGCGCCGCGTGGTGGATCGCACGGGACTGATCCTGGATATCTTCTCGCAGCGCGCGCGCAGTGCCGAAGGCAAGCTGCAGGTCGAGCTTGCCCAGCTCAAGCACATCGCGACACGCCTGGTGCGCGGGTGGACCCACTTGGAACGCCAACGCGGCGGCTCCATCGGGCTGCGCGGTCCGGGTGAAACCCAGCTCGAAACCGACCGCCGGCTGTTGCAGAAGCGCGTCGACATCCTGTCGAAGCGGCTCGAAAAAGTGGAAGTGCAGCACACCCAGATGCGGCGCGCGCGGGTTCGCAGCGAGTTGCCGCGGGTCGCGCTGGTGGGC
>JBKJOY010000307.1:0-14309 GCA_046595415.1 Thermomonas sp. | reverse complement strand
CGATCGGCATGCAGTTGCCGGTATCCAGCGCCAGCAAGTCGCGCAGCGCGGCCGGTGGCCGGTTGTTCACGGCATCGGCATAACGCGTCCAATCCGCGGCGTCACCAGTTTGCGTCGCGCGCATCAGGGCTTGCACCACGTCGGGATTGAACTGGTGGTATTCGCCGTCTGGGGAGTACTGCAGCAGGCCACCGAAATCCGGCAGCACATTATTGTCCCAGGCGCGCGCGGCCAGCTTCTCTGCGTCGGCCTGCAGCGCGTCGAAATCGGCGCCGCCGATCCGCGAGGGCGTGCCCGCGAAACACAACTCGACCACGTCGCGATCCAGCCCGACGATCTCGAACAGGCGCGCGCCCCGATAACTGCCAATGGTGCTGATGCCCATCTTCGAGATGATCTTGAGCAGGCCTTTCTTGAGCCCGCGCCGATAGCTGCGGCCGATCTGCGCGACTTCACTGTGTTTCGTGAGCAAAATCCCGCGCACGCCCAGGTCGTGCAGCGTTTGATAGGCAAGGTACGGATACACCGCGGTCGCGCCGAAGCCGATCAGGCAGGCGATATGGTGTGCGTCGCGCGCGGTGCCGGTCTCGATGATCAGATTGATGTCGCAACGCAGACCAGTGCGCACCAGATGCTGGTGCACCGCGCCGGTCGCCAGCAGCGCATGCAGCATCAATTGTCCGCGACGCGGCCGGCGGTCGCTGAGGATCAGCAACAACATACCGTCGCGTGCGGCCGCCTCGGCCTCGGCGCATACGCGCTCGATCGCGCCACGCAGGCCTTCCTCGGCATCGAAACCAAGCGCGATGTAGCGATGCGCTGCGTCGTAGGGAGGCATCGCCAGCAATTGCCGCACCTTGCGTTGCGACAGCACCGGTGAGTTCAGGTGCACGTGGTGCACGCTGCTGCCGGCATCGACGAACACATTGCCCTCGCGCCCGAGTTGAGTCGCGAGCGACATCACGCAGTCCTCGCGCAACGGATCGATCGGCGGATTGGTGACCTGCGCGAAGGCTTGGCGGAAGCGGTCGTACAGTGGGCGCACATGCTGCGACAAGGTTGCCATCGGCACGTCGTCGCCCATCGCGCCGATCGCTTCTGCTTCGGTCTCGGCGAGCGGACGCAGGACTTTTTCGCGTTCCTCGCGGGTGAGCTGGAACAGCTTCTGGAAGCCCGCCAACGTGGAGGCATCGAACGGTTCGTCGGCCAGTCCCGGATCGATCAATTCGCTGTGCAGGTAGGTCATGCCCTGCCGCAACCAGCGCTTGTACGGTGCGCGCGCGCGGTTGATGGCGTCGATCGCATCGCTGTCCAGCAAGCTGCCGTCGCGCAGGTCGGCGGCGATCATCTGCCCGGGTCCGAGCTTGCCGCGCGACACGATGTCCGATGCCGGTACATCCCACACGCCGGCTTCCGACGCGATCATGAAATGGCGATCGCGCGCCAGCTGCCAGCGCGCGGGACGCAGGCCGTTGCGGTCCAGCGTGCAGGCGGCGTAGCGGCCATCGAACAGGACAATGCCGGCAGGCCCGTCCCACGGTTCGCTGTTGAGCGCGTAGTACTCGTAGAACGCCGCGAGGTCGGCGTCCTTGTATTCCAGCGACTGGGTCGCCGGCGGGATCAGGATCCGCATCGCTTTCAGCGCATCCATGCCGCCGGTTTCCAGCAATTCGAGCATCGCATCGAGGCTTTGCGAATCCGAGCCGTCGCATTCGATCACCGGATTGAATTCACGCGGGTCGAGTCGCTCGCTGCGCCAGGTAGTCGCACGTGCTTGCGCCCAACCACGGTTGCCGGCAATCGTGTTGATCTCACCGTTGTGGGCGAGCATGCGGAACGGTTGCGCCAGCGACCAGCGCGAACTGGTATTGGTCGAGAAGCGCTGGTGGAACACCACCACGCTGCTCTCGAGGTCCAGGCGCTGCAGGTCCGGGAACAATTGCGGCAACCGCTCCGGCAGCACCATGCCCTTGTAGCCGATGCTGTCAGGCGACAGCGTCACCACGTAGAAGTCCATGACCTCGCGCAGCCTCTGACTGGCACGGCGGCGCGCCAAGTACAGCGCTAGCCGGAAGGCATCAGGCGTGGGGCGCGCACCTTCGACATCCAGCAAGGGCGTCACGAACACCTGTTCGATGCGCGGCATGGTCGTGCGTGCGGATGCACCGCAGGCCTCCCCGTCGAGCGGCGGCACGCGCCAGCCGGCGATAGCCAATTGCACTTCAGCGAGCGCAGCGCGCAGCGTTTGACGCGCCTGCGCAGCCAGCGTTTCATCATGCGACAGGAACACCAGGCCGGCGGCGAACTGGCTGCCCAAGGCGATCTTGGCTTCGCGTGCCAGCGTGCGCAGGAACTTGTCCGGTTGTTTCAACAGCAGGCCGCAGCCGTCGCCGCTCAGCCCATCCGCGGCCACGCCTCCGCGATGGGTCATGCGAGCCAGTGCGACCAGTGCGGCGTCGACCAGTGCGCGGCTGGGCGCATCATCCAATTGCGCAATCAGGCCAAAGCCACAGGCATCCCGCTCGTCGCGGGGGTCATACAGCCCGATTGGGGATGCCGCTTCCATCGCGTTCCCGAGAGTTGCGCTGCACTGCAGCATTTCCCGAGCTTAGTTGATGGAAGCGCCGCGTGCGCAATCGTTGCGGACGAAACTTTTCTCGGTAACGACCCAGCGTCGGCCGACCCGCGGGGTGCCTGCCTGGTTGCAATGCCTTGCTGTCGCCGATTCAATGCAGTGATGAACAATCGATTCGCTGTTGGCCTGCTGTCTTGCGTCGGATTGCTGGCTGCCTGCGCGCATGCACCAGCCACCCACAACCCGATGGCAACGTGGGTGCCTTCGCGAAATTTCGACGAGCGCCGGCCGGTCATCATCGTGTTGCACGCCACCGAGCAGACATCGGTGCAGCAAAGTCTCGATACGCTGCGCAGCGCCAACCGCGCCGGCAAAGTCAGCGCGCACTATCTGGTCGGCGATGACGGACACATCTACCAACTGGTCGACGACAGCAAACGCGCCTGGCAGGCGGGTGGCGGGTCGTGGGGCGCGATCACCGATCTCAACTCCGCATCGATCGGCATCGAGATCGACAACGAGCGCGGCGAGGCTTACACCGACGCGCAAATCGCATCGATCATTCGATTGCTCGATGACGTGTGCACACGACTGAATATCCCGCGCACGCAGGTCATTGGCCATTCGGACTTGGCGCCGACGCGCAAGGTCGATCCAGGCGCGCGCTTTCCGTGGAAAACACTATCCGATGCAGGCTTTGGGCGTTGGCCACCAGGCGAGCTGGTGGATCCGCCGGTCGGGTTCGATCCATGGCTGGCAATGGTTGCCGTGGGTTATTCAGTCAGGGACCATGCGGCTGCGGTGCGCGCCTTCCACCGCCACTATCGCGCGCAGGACGATGGGGAGAATCCTGATGCCACGTTCGATGCGCAGGACCTGCGCATTTTGTACGCGTTGAACGCGTCGGGAGCCGAGAGCTACAGATGATAGCCATGACCCTCGCTTACCTCACGGGCGACATTAAATGATCCGCCTGCGTACCGACCTGTACATGATTACCTGCGCCGCGCGCACTGGCAGCACCATGTTGGTGCGGTTGCTGCGCAGCCATCCACAACTGATCTCGCATGGCGAAGTCTGGGGTGGCGATGCGATGGTTGGCATGGATGGCCATCTGGCGATCTCCTGCGCTGAGCAACCCGGCTTCCAGCAGGCGCTGGAGGCATTGCGGTTCGAACGCCCCGAACGTGTCCTTTACAAGCATTTCTTCGATGCGCGTGGTGCGCAGGCCTGTGGCTTCAAGCTCAAATACGACGAACTGGTGCAACCACGCTGGAGTGAGGTCAGGCGACTGGTCGAATCCGACACCGACATCGGCATCATCCTGCTCCACCGCGACGACCTGTTGAAACGCTATCTGTCGCACCAGATCGTGCTGCGCCAGACCGGCGTGACCAATGTACCCAGTGGTGGTCAATTGCCGCGGATCGAGCCATTCGAAGTCGACATCCGCGACTGCATAATCGATATCGCGGAGACCCGGCGCAGGCGCCGCGAGTTCGAAGTCGGGTTTTCTGCACATCGCTGCCTGCATGTGCACTACGAAGCATTGGCGACTGATCCGCAGGGTCAATGTGACCGCATATTCGACTTCCTCGGGCTGCGGTCGGCGCCTGTGAAGGTGGCCACCGAAAAACTGGTGCGTGACCCGCCTGCGCGGTTGCTGCTCAATTACGATGCCTTGGTTGCGGCATTGCAGGAAGCCGGCCTGGATACGGAGACTGGGTTGCAAGATTGAGCTAAGGCACTGATTGAGTGCTCGTTAACAGCGGATACGGGTTGACCGCTTCGCCCTTCCACCACTGTTTTTCCGGACCAAGCACGGAGATTGCGAAATGCAGGTGCGGCGCCTCGGGGCTCGCATCACCGGTGGAACCTACGTAGCCGAGCAGCTGCCCGCGCTTGACCGTTTGCTGTTCGGCCACGCCGTCGGCATAGCGTTGCAGGTGCGCGTAGTAATACGCCAGGGTATTGTCGGAATTGAACTCATAGATGGTCAGTCCGCCCAGTTTGCTGGTGAACAGTTTTTCGACGTGACCATCCGCCACTGCAAGCACTGGGGTGCCGGCCGCGGCCATGATGTCGATTGCATCGTGTGAGCGCCCGGCGCTGCGTGAGTCGTTGAACGTGTCGCTGAGCTGCGAAGCGGCGATGCCCTGTACCGGAATCAGCAAGCCGCTACCTGACGCGGTGGGTGGTAATGGTGCGTCTGCAATGGGCGTGCCGCGCATGTTGGGTACGGGCAGCGGCAACAGCGGCGCGGTGTCATGGGGGCTCGACTCGACCTGGCCAACCTGCGCGGGCAGTGCAGTGCCTGGCGCTTGCGCGGCAATGCTGTCGGCCGTGACAGGCGCAGTGGGTGTAGCGCTGCGCGTCATCACAAAATAGGTCGCATTCGCGCCCACCAAGCCGCCAAACAGGAATAGCAGCAGGCCTCGCAGGGGTGATGCCGTACGTCGGTTGCGCATGGGTCAGTCCTGCATGCTGACGATGATGCCGACGCTCACCGCCTGGGCGACGGCATTCGCGCTCCAGTTGGTCAGGCGCACGCAGCCGCTGGACTGGGTGCGACCGATCTGGCCAGGCTCCGGTGTGCCATGGATGCCGTAATGCGGCTTGGACAAGGCCATCCACATCGTGCCGACGGGGCCATTTGGACCTGGTGGCAGCAACGCCTTGCCATCGCTTTTCTTGGCCCCGACGATGAGCGCCGGATCATAGTTGTACCAAGGGTTCGGATTGATCGATGTGATCGTCCATTCGCCGATTGGCAGAGGGAATTCCGAGCTGCCGCTCGTCATCGGAAATTGTGCGTACGCATTACCGGCGGCGTCGACCAGACGCAGCACGGAATCCGATTTGTCGACCACGATCTTCGCGGCCAGTGCCAGAGGCGCGCTGTCCAGCACGTTCGGTACCATCAAGTCGCCGCCCGCCACATCCAGCGGCACACCCGGATTCAAGCTGCGCAGCAGCGCCGGGCTGGCGTGGAACTTCTCGCCAAGCGCCTCCGCAGCGGACTGATAGGCAATCGACTTCATCTTCGACTTGGCCTTCGGCCCGGCGGGCGTGGCAATGAACGGCCCGGCGACATCCTCAGCGGTGATGGTGTAGCTCACCAGTGCCGGCGTTGGGTCCGATGACAGCGCGGCCAAGCTGGCCTCATCGAGCTCACCGGTGGTGGAAAGTGCGTGCGCGAGTTGGAACCCCGCCAGCGCGGTGCGGCTCTTGCTGCCCCATTGGCCGTCGATCTCGCCGGGTGAAAACCAGGCGCGTTCCAGCAAGATCTGCGCGCGCAATTCCTTTCCAATCTCCCTTGCCATCTCCGGTGGCGCGACCGGGGTGGTCGCAATCGCGGGTTCGACACTGGCAGGCAGGTTCCTGGCCGGTTGCTCTTTCGTGGAGGCCTCCTGCGCGAACGCTGGCAGCGCGGCGGGCAGGGCCACCATTGTGATGACGATGGCCGAGCTCAAACGAAGGCGATTCAGACGCAGGTTCATGCAGTTCCCCAAGTTATTGGCCACAGGCTGCATGGCAATGGATCGCTGCGACGTGAACGGACAGCTGCTGGCAGTCCTGTATTCAGCCTGCATTTGCACTAAATTAGTGCAATGCAAGCCGAGCCCGCACCCGACCCCCTGCTTGATGCGCTGTCCACGCCCGTGTTGAAGCTGGATGCGGCAGGGACCATTGCCACTGCCAACCGCGCCGCTGGTCAGTGGCTCGGCGTGGGTCGTCGACGTCTACTGGGGTTGCCTGCATCGGCGCTGGAACGCGACAGCCAGCGCTTGGCGTCAGCCTTGCAGCAGGCAACTGGGCAAGCGTCGCGTTTGCGCCGGATGCCGATGGCGTTTCCCGGTCACGACGAGCTCCATTTCGCCGACCTGTTGCTGAGCCCTGTCATGGATGAGGTCGACATTGGCGGGCTCTGGCTGGAAGTGCATCCCGTCGACGAGTTCCCTGGCGATGATCCGGCGCGGTTGCTGCCCTCGGCGCTGTCGGCCTCGCTGAAAGGACTGGCGCACGAATTGCGCAATCCGTTGGCCGGCATCAAGGGCGCGGCGCAGTTGTTGGCAAGGCGCAGCGAAGGCGACGCGCTGGAACTCACCGGCCTGATCGAAGGCGAAGTCGAGCGGCTGGCGGCCTTGGTGGATCGCCTGTTGTCGCCTGCGCCACCGCGGCCTTTCGAGCCGCTCAATATCCATGCCGTGCTCGAACGCGTGCTGCGTTTGGCCGAAAGCGATGCCGGCTGGGCCACGCGCCTGCAGCGCGACTACGATCCCTCGCTGCCGGAATTCCCCGGTGATGCTGACCGCCTCAGCCAGGCCTTGTGGAACCTGGTGCGCAATGCGCTCGAGTCCGGCGCGACCAATGTGCAGTTGCGCACGCGCGCCGAACACCATGTGTTGATCGGCGACCAGCCGCATCGGTTGGCCGTGCGCATCGAAATATCCGATGACGGCCGCGGCGTGCCGGAAGATCTGGCCGAGCGCATCTTCCTGCCCCTGGTATCGGGTCGCGCCGAGGGCAGCGGGCTTGGCCTCGCATTGGCCCAGCAGATCGCACGCGAGCATCGCGGCTCACTCAGTTATCGCTCGCGGCCGGGGCATACGGTGTTCACGATCTTGTTGCCGTTGCCGTTGCCGATGGACATGGTCGATGTTGGAGAACGCGACCATGGCTGATCCCGCCCAGGTCTGGGTGATCGATGACGATCGCAGCGTGCGCTTCGTGCTCGCGCAAGCCCTGCGCGATGCGGGTTATGCGGTACTCGCGTTCGATAGCGCCGCCAAGGCCTTGCAGGCGCTGGAGGATGAAGCGCATCCGGATCTGGTGTTCACCGACGTGCGGATGCCCGGCATGGATGGACTGGGGTTCCTCGATGCGCTCAAGGCGCGACTTCCGCAGCTTCCGGTGGTCGTCATGTCGGCCTACACCGACGTTGCCAGCACCGCCGGCGCGTTCCGTGGCGGCGCGCAT
Organism: Thermomonas sp.; assembly: GCA_046595415.1. Taxonomy (GTDB): domain Bacteria; phylum Pseudomonadota; class Gammaproteobacteria; order Xanthomonadales; family Xanthomonadaceae; genus Thermomonas. The sequence continues at coordinate 6,754 of JBKJOY010000307.1, read as the reverse complement.
GAATTCCTGTCCAAGCCGTTCGATCTGGACGAAGCGATTTCAGTCGCGCAGCGCGCATTGCCGCAAGCCAGTGCATCGCCATCGGCGCTCTCGCACCCTGCAGCTGAAGCGTCTGGCACCGCAGCGTTGGTGGGTGATGCGCCAGCGATGCGCGCCTTGTTCCGCGCCATTGGTCGCCTCGCACAGGCGCCGCTGTCGGTCCTGATCACCGGCGAGACCGGCACCGGCAAGGAGCTGGTGGCGCGCGCGCTGCATCGTGAATCACCGCGCGCATCGCGTCCGTTCGTGGCGCTCAACACCGCGGCAATTCCGTCTGAATTGCTGGAATCGGAATTGTTCGGCCATGAAGCCGGCGCGTTTACCGGTGCCAGCAAGCGCCACATCGGTCGCTTCGAGCAGGCCAATGGCGGCACGTTGTTCCTGGATGAGATCGGCGACATGCCGTTGGGCCTGCAGACCCGCTTGCTGCGGGTGCTGGCCGAAGGCGAATTCTTCCGCGTCGGTGGCCGCGAATTGATCCGCGTCGACGTACGGGTCATTGCCGCCACCCACCAACCACTGCAAGCACTGGTCGAGCAAGGTCGCTTCCGCGCCGACTTGCTGCATCGGCTGGATGTGGTGCGCCTGCCGTTGCCACCGTTGCGCGAACGCCGGGAAGACATTCCGCAATTGGCCGCGTGCTTCCTCGCCAATGCAGCGGCGCGCATGCGGGTTCCAGTGAAGTCGCTGGGCAAGGCTGCGCTCGACCGCCTGCGCCTGCACGACTGGCCCGGCAATGTGCGCGAGCTGGAAAACCTGTGCTGGCGCTTGGCCGCGCTCGCACCCGGTGACACGATCGGGCTGGCCGATCTTGCAGATGCCTTGCCGCCCACGCAGCAAAGGGCGGGCGATGCTGCGACGTGGCAGCGTGAATTGGACACGTGGGCGCGTGCACGGCTTGCCGCCGGCGCGCAGGACCTGCACGTGGAAGCCAAGCGCGACTTCGAGCAAGTGTTGCTGCAGGCGGCATTGGATCACTGCGACGGCCATCGCGGCGATGCCGCGTCGCGGCTCGGCGTGGGGCGCAACACCGTGACCCGCAAGTTGGGGACCTCGCGCAAACGAAGTTGAGGTGCTGGTCTTCATCCACGCTGAACCGGCTGAGCCGCAGACTGGGTGTAACCGCAACAAGGAGCTTCCCATGCACCTGCGTCGCCACGTTTCTATCCTGACCGCAGCATTGGTCGTGGCCTTAGCTGGATGCGCCACCACCGCGCCCACGTCGAGTCCTGCCGGGATGCCCGCCACGGCAGCATCGAAACCCATGACCCGTACCAGCCCCGCGCAACAGGCGGTGGTCAATTTGGCGAGCGCATCAGGCAGTCTGGTCAGCGGCAGGCTGACGGCAGTGCCGATGGGCAATGGCGTGCATCTCACCGGCACGATCGGCGGCTTGAGCGCCGGCAGCCATCATGGCTTCCACATCCATGAGAAAGGTGATTGCAGCGCGGCCGATGCCTCCAGTGCCGGTGGTCATTTCAACCCGACCGGCCAGCCGCATGGCCGCGCGATGCAGGGCCCGCACCATGCCGGTGACAGCGACAACATCGTCGCCAATGCCAGTGGTGTTGCGACCGTCGACACCCACCTCTCCGGCGTCACCCTGGGGGGCAGCGCAGCCAATGACATCGCCGGCCGCGCGATCGTGGTGCATGCCGCGGCAGACGACTACAGCAGCCAGCCTTCAGGTAATGCAGGTGCGCGGGTCGCGTGCGGCGTCATCAAAGTGGTTCGCTAGCGCAGGCAGCCCGCTTTGCCGCTGACGCGCGGCGCGCGAATGCGGTAGATGTCCAGCTTGCCGGCACGCAGCGATTGCGCGCGTCCACTCACCAGCATTTCCGCTGGCTTGCTGGCATCCACCACTGGCGCGAGCGTCGCACTGTCTGCGCCGTTGAATGAAACCGGCAAGGGTTGCGCATCGACATAGGCGCTGCCATTGCATTGCGCGACATACAACTGGATCGGCTGGCTTTCGACATCGGTGGAGCGTGCAAACACGATCGCCTTGCCATCGTCGAGCCATGCCGCATCGAATTCGTCATCGGCGGTATTGACGCCGGGCGCGGGTTGCGGATCGACGAAGGCCTTGCCATTCCAGTGTGCGACCAGCAGATCGTGGCGGCCGGCGCCACCGAAGCCATTGCTGGCAAACAACAGGGGTTCAGCATCCGATGATGGCGCAGGCGCCCATTCATCACCGGCACTATTCACACCGGGACCGAGATTTTCCACAGCGCCGAACGTCCCATCGTGCAGACGTGGTGCTCGATAGAGGTCGTCGCCGCCGAATCCGCCATCGCGGTTGGAGAACAAGTACAGCCAGCGGCCATCCGCGCTGAAGATTGGATCGAAGTCGTTGGCGCTTGAGTTGAGCGCAAGCGGCGCAGGATTGCTCCAGCGGCCATCGGTCCGGGTTGCTTGCCACACGTCCCAGCCGCCTGCGCCACCGGGCCGATCAGTGCTGCCCCAGACGATATGCTGGCCATCGGGGCTGACGCTCGCCCGGATTTCGGTCTGTGGGGTCGACACCACGCCGAAGCCTTCGATGCCGAATTCGGACTGGGTTTGCGCGGCCAGCGGCAGCAGGACCAGGCAGGCAATTGTGATGGCACGCAGCAACATGCGAGGCAGCTCCTTGTAAAGAGTTCGGTGTTCGACTCAGCGCAAGCAGGCGTTGTCGGTGCCGTCCGCACAGTGCACGAACTCCACGGGCACGGCGTGCGCATCGAGCACGGCAGAAAATTGGCGCTGGCGCGCTTCAAACATCGCAAAGCCGCGTTCCAGTTTCGCTTCGTCCTCAACGGCGGCGGCATAGCGACTGCGCCATGCACAGGGATCGAACAGCGCGATGCGGACTTGTCCATCCGCATAGCGCGCCAGCGGCTCCTGACCAGCATCCAGCCAGGCCTCGGCGTGCGGCTCCAACAGCGCGGTTTCGAGCAGGGTCCACAGCGGTTCCAGGCCGACATTCGCGTACTGCATCGCGATCATCGCGGCGAGATCGTGCAGGCTGAGGTAGCGTACGTGCTCGACCCGCGCACCGAAGCCTTCCTGCAGCGCCAGTGCGGTATCGGCGGCCGCCATTCCGCGATCCAGCAATACCTCTTCCAATTGCGTGTCGGCCATGGTCGCGGCTTCGCCACGCAACACGAACGGCAACACGCGCAATCCGCCGCCTGCCAGTGCGGCCTCGCTTTTCAGGGGCATCGGCACCTCGCCTGACGCATCCGCGCCAAAACCGACGATGCGTGATGCCTGCGCTTGCCCGGGTGCCCGTTCCAGCAATTCCGTAACGCGCCGATGCAATGGCCAGCCCGGTCGCAGGGCTTCGGCAGGATCAAAATGCGCGGCGAACAAGGCCAGATCGCATTCGCCCACGGACGCAACCAACTTGGCCAGGTCGCGGCCCAGTTGGGTGGCAAGTTCACCCGCGGCATCGGCCCGCAGCGCCGCAAGCGTCGGCTGGTCGCCATCGCTGAGTTCAAGCGCAATCACGCCACGGAAACCGGGTGGATCGAGTGGATTCATTCGGATGTCGAGTCTTCGCTCAGCGCCACGGCGCTACACTCAGCCATTATGCCCGGGTAACGGGTGCAGTCCGAGGTGAAGTCCATGCAACACGGTCGTCCTGTCGCCATTCTTGGCGGCGTCCGCATTCCGTTCTGCCGGCAAAACACCGCGTATGCCGATGTCGGCAACCTCGGCATGTCGGTGCGCACGCTGGGCGCAATGGTCGAGAAATTCGGCCTGCATGGGCAGCAGCTTGGCGAAGTGGCGATGGGCGCGGTGATCAAGCATTCGTCCGACTGGAACCTCGGGCGCGAGTCCGCGCTGTCGTCCGGCCTGTCGGCGCTGACCCCGGGCATCACCCTGCAACGCGCCTGCGGCACCTCGCTCGACACCATCGTGCATATCGCCGGGAAGATCGCGACCGGGCAGATCGAAGTGGGCATTGGTGGCGGTTCCGACACCACCTCCGACGTGCCGATCGTGTACGGAAGTTCTCTGCGCCGGCGCCTGCTGAAGGCCGCCGCAGCGAAGACCTTCGGCCAGAAACTGGCAGCATTCAAGGGCTTCTCGTTCCGCGAACTCAAGCCGGATTTCCCCGGCGTGGCCGAGCCACGCACCGGCAAGTCGATGGGCCAGCATTGCGAGGACATGGCACGGCAGTGGCACATCGCGCGTGAGTCGCAGGATGAGCTGGCGGTAGCGTCTCACCACAAGCTGGCGGCGGCCTATGAACGCGGCTTCTTCGACGACCTGGTCGTCAGTTTCCGCGGCGTGGCGCGCGACAACGTCATGCGTCCGGATTCCAGCCTGGAAAAACTCGCGACGCTGAAACCCGCGTTCGACAAGATCTCGGGCAAGGGCACGCTGACCGCGGGCAATTCCACCCCGTTGACCGATGGCGCATCCGCCTGTCTGTTGGCCAGCGATGAATGGGCCGCTGCGCACGGCCACGAAGTGCTGTGCCACCTGCGGGATGCGCAAGTCGCGGCGGTCGATTTCGTGCACGGCGAAGGCCTGTTGATGGCGCCAACCGTGGCCGTGGCCGAGATGCTCAAGCGGAACAACCTGACCCTGCAGGATTTCGACATCTACGAAATCCATGAAGCCTTCGCTGCGCAAGTGCTGTGCACCTTGCGTGCGTGGGAGAGTGAGGATTACTGCAAGAATCGATTGGGCCTGGACGCGCCGCTGGGCAAGATCGACCCCGCGAAAATCAATCCAAACGGCTCATCGCTCGCGACTGGCCATCCATTCGCGGCTACAGGCGCGCGCATTGTCGCCACTGCGGCGAAAGAGCTGAAACAACGTGGCGGCGGCCGCTGCCTGATCAGCATCTGCACGGCCGGCGGCATGGGCGTGGTGGCGATCCTGGAGCGCTGAAGCGCCTATCGATTTCGGGCGAGCATACTGCGCGCCACCGCTTCGGCAATCTTGATCCCGTCCACGCCTGCCGACAGGATGCCGCCGGCGTAACCGGCGCCTTCGCCAGCGGGGAACAGCCCGCGTGTGTTCAGGCTATGACCATCTTCGCCACGGGTGATCCGCAGCGGCGACGAGGTGCGCGTCTCCACACCGGTCAACAATGCGTCGTGCATGGAAAAGCCACGAATCTGCTTGTCGAAGGCGGGCAATGCTTCGCGGATCGCATCGATTGCGTAGCGCGGCAGCGCTTCATCCAGCGTACCCAAGGTGATGCCCGGCGTGTAGGACGGCACCACCGCGCCCAATTGCGTCGATGCGCGGTTGCCGATGAAGTCGCCGACCAGTTGCGCCGGTGCCGAATAGTCGCCGCCGCCGAGCACGAAGGCCTGTGATTCCCAATGCCGTTGCAGGGCGATGCCGGCCAAGGGGTCTGCGATGCCGTTTTGAAGCCGGCCATACGGCGCGTAATCATCCGGGGTGATGCCGACCACGATGCCGGCATTGGCATTGCGTTCGTTGCGCGAATATTGGCTCATGCCGTTGGTGACCACGCGGCCCGGCTCGCTTGCGGCGGCAACCACGGTACCGCCCGGGCACATGCAGAAGCTGTAGACAGAACGGTGATTACTGGCGTGGTGCACCAGTTTGTAGTCAGCAGCGCCAAGCAGCGCATGCCCGGCTTGTGCGCCGAAGCGTGCCTGGTCGATCAATGACTGCGGATGTTCGATGCGGAAGCCGACCGAGAAAGGTTTCGCTTCGAGGAAAACGCCGCGCTCATGCAGCATCGCGAAGGTGTCGCGCGCGCTGTGGCCGAGCGCCAGCACCACATGGTCCGCGCGTAGGGTCTCGCCACCGGCAAGCGTGACGCCGCGCACGTGGCGACTGCCTGACGAGTCCGTCTCCACCAACACATCGTCGACACGACTGCTGAAACGGATCTCGCCGCCCAGCGATTCGATCGTCGCGCGCATGTGCTCGACCATCGACACCAAGCGGAACGTGCCGATATGCGGTTTGTTGACGTAAAGGATTTCTTCCGGCGCACCAGCGATGACGAATTCGCTCAGCACCTTGCGGCCATGATGCAGTTTGTCGCTGATCTGGCTATAGAGTTTTCCATCGGAAAAGGTGCCGGCGCCGCCTTCGCCAAACTGCACGTTGGATTCCGGATCCAGGAGTTTCTTGCGCCACAATCCGAAGGTATCCACCGTGCGCTCGCGGACCGCCTTACCACGCTCCAGGATGATCGGCCTGAAGCCCATTTGCGCCAGCACCAATCCGGCGAACAAACCGCACGGGCCCATGCCGATCACCAACGGCCGCAGTGGCAAATGCGCTGGCGCCTTGGCCACGAATTTGTACGTCGTGTCCGGCGTCACCGTGACCTTGCCGCCCAATGCATCGGCATCCTGCTGCAGCCGCTGCAGGAGTTCCGCTTCGCGTGGTGTTTCCACGTCCACCGAATAGATCAGCACGATGGCGGTGCGCTTGCGTGCGTCGTAGCTGCGCTTGGCCACGTTATAGCTGGTCATTTCTCCAGCAGGAATGCCAAGCCGCGCGACGATCGCCGCGGCGAGTGCGGTCTCGTCGTGGTCCAGTGGCAGTTTGAGGTCGGTGATACGAAGCATGGGCGACGTCCGGGCGAAACCTACTTCAACGTCCGCTGGAACAATTCATCGATCCTGCGGTATTCGTCGTACCAACTATCGGGATGGGTGAATCCGTGGCGTTCCAGCGGATACGGCGCGAGTTCCCACTTGTCCTTGCGCAGCTCGATGAGCTT
>JBKJOY010000281.1:0-8519 GCA_046595415.1 Thermomonas sp. | reverse complement strand
AACACCAGCATCGAACAGATGAAGATGTTCCTGACCCGGCTTGGCTTCGGCAGCACCGCGGTGATCACCGGCGACATGACCCAGGTCGACCTGCCCAAGCACCAGAAGTCCGGCTTGAAAGACGCGGTCGAAGTGCTGCGTGGCGTGGATGGCGTGCACTTCACGTTCTTCGAATCACGCGACGTGGTCCGGCACCCGCTGGTGGCGCGCATCGTCAATGCCTACGAGGCACGCGATGCCCGCGATGCCCCCGATACGGCATCTCGTTCGGCGTAGACTGCGGCCATGACCAAAGGCCCGATCCAGCTCGATGTCGGCGTGAGTTATGCCCTGCCCCGTCTTGGACTGCCGGCGGCAGTGAGCTTCCGCAAATGGGTGGCGGCTGCGCTAGACGGGCGCATCCGCGAGGCGGATCTTGCAGTTCGCCTGGTCGGCACAAAGGAAGGCCGTGCGCTGAATCGCCATTACCGCGGCAAGGACTACGCGACCAATGTGCTGAGCTTTCCGGCTGAGATTGCGGACGGGGTGAAACTACCCAAAGGCGTGAAAATGCCCCTGCTCGGCGACTTGGTGCTGTGCGCACCAGTGATCGCGCGTGAAGCCAAGGAGCAGAAGAAACCCTTGGCGTCGCACTACGCGCACTTGACGGTGCATGGCGCACTGCACTTGCTCGGCTGGGATCACGAAGACACGCGCGAAGCCGAATGCATGGAACAACTGGAGCGCGAGATCCTCGCGGGTCTCGGCCTGCCGGATCCCTATCTGGAACGCTGAACGCGCTAACCAACGTTCATCGCGTCAGGGCGTACGTGGCGCTGGTGAACGGGCCGGGCGCGCTTCTTCGCCAGGCATCAGGTCGAGCTCACGCGCCAGTGCGATGAAACGCGGGTCGTTGGAATAACGCGACACGAACGGCATGTAGCGGATTTCAACAATGCCCGGGTCACCGCTGGTGCGCGCCACGTCCAGCCAATGGAACATCGAGGCTTCGTCATCGCGCTGCGCATAGATTCCAGCGATCTGGGTTGCCGCGCTCTTGGCGTTGTCCCGGATCAGCGACTGCAGCTCTTCCTCGGAACGCGCGCGGTCACCCTTGGCCCAATAGGCCATTGCCAACGCATACGTGCGCCACAGCGGATCCGGCTCGGACTCCGCAAGCTTGATCGCCTCGTCCGCGCGATTCTGCTGGAACACGGCGATTGCCTGGAAAGCCCGCACCACCGTGCTGTCCGGGCGCAAGGCCAATGCCTGCCCGAGGGTGAATTCGGCCTCGGAGAAATCATTCTTGCCGAGGTAAACACCGCCAAGGTTGTACAACACGCTCGACGACAACGGATTCAACGCGACTACCCGGCGCAAGTTGCCAGCCGCTTCTTCGAGTTGCCCGAACGCGGTCTGCTGGATCGCCAGCGATTGCAGCAGGTCCGGATCCTGCGGACTCAGCTCCAGCGCACGCTGGGTTTCATGCATGGCGCCCGCTTGATCCAGCGCAATGCTTGCCATCCATGCTGCATTGGCCGCGTGCGCTTCAGCGCTGTCGGGAGCGAGGCGCAATGCATTGGCGGCCTCGCGCCGTGCCTTCTCCCCGCCCTCGCGCACGTCGCCTGCCTCGGACGGGAAGCGCGTGGCCAACTGGATCCGCGCCAGCGCCAAACGTGCGTAGGCATAGCCATACTCCGGATCAAGTGCAACCGCCCGCTCGAAAACCGCCACCGACTCGCGTGACCCTTCCCCATCCTGCTGGCTGTACAACGCATCGCCCTGCAGCAGCGCGTCATATGCCACCAGGTTGCCACTGGGTGGACGTCCGTCCTGAGTGCCTTGCGGCGAAGCCTGTCGCTTGACCTTGAGTGCCGTGGCAACCTCGGTGGCGATGTCGTCCTGCAACGCGAACAATTCCTTGTAGGGCCGCTGGTAGTGCTGGAACCACAGAGTGCTGCCGTCCGTGACCCGCACCAGCGATGCATCGATGACGACGTCGCTGCCCTTGCGTTGCGCGCTCCCCTGCAAGACATGGGTCGCGCCGAGTGTCTTGCCGATGGTGCGGCCCAACTCTTTCGAATCACGGAACTGGAACGATGACTCGGGGCTGGTGACCGCTACGCCAGCGAACTGCTGCAAGGCAGCGACCAGTTGCCTGGACAAACCGTCGCGGAAGTAGTCGGTATCGTCGGGCTTCGCCTTCAATGCTTCCACGAGGCGGTCGGCGGTGCTGGCGTCGACCGACTTGGCGGCATCTTCAGGCGTGGCATCGGGACGCTTTTCGGCGGCTAGAGGCAACACCGCGATGATGATGGAAGGCTGTTGCCCCACGCTAGAGGCAGCCGTTGCCGTGGCGGCCGGTGGAGCCAATGCCGCGGGTGCCTGATTCGCTTCATTGGCGCCGAAAGAGGCGTAACCCACGTAACCTGCCACCAGCAAAGCCACCACCGCCAATGCCGCGAGCATGGGCACGCGCGTTTTGCGCGGCTCCGGCTTGATCAGAAGGCCGTCGTCCGTTGCCAAACCCCACTCCTTCGCCGCCAGCACCCCGCCAGCTCCCCGGCACAGTGTCGGCAATGCACGGAGACCGCGCAACCGGACGTGCAGCCTATGCCGCGGGCCAATGGTAGCCATGGTTCACCGCCGCATCGCCCGGATTCGCTAGACTCTGGACAAACCATAACGGCACACCGGCACCATGTCCGAGGACGACAGTAGAAGCGATAGCCCCGACTCCCCTGGGAGCCAGCACGCGGGCACACCCGCGAGCCATGCGGAGAAGCCTCGCCGTTCATGGCTGGACCGCATCAGCGCCGCGTTGTCCGGCGAACCGACCACCCAGGAAGACCTGATCGAGCTGCTGCGCGACGTGCAGGCCGATGGCGTGATCGGCGCCGATACCCTGCGCATGATGGAAGGCGCCATCTCAGTGGCAGAGCTGACGGTTGGCGATGTGATGGTGCCGCGCGCGCAAATGGTGGCCTTGTCGGTCGATGCACCGTTCGGCGAGATCATGGAGGCGGTGATCGAGTCGCGGCATTCGCGCTTCCCCGTGCATGGCGAAGACAAGGACGAGATCCTCGGCGTGCTCTTGGCCAAGGACCTGCTGCGCGGTGCCGACCAGGGCCAGCGTTCTGCTGGCATCCGTGAGCTGCTGCATCCGGCCGTGCTGATCCCGGAATCCAAGAAGCTCGACGTGCTGCTGCGCGAGTTCCGCCAATCACGCAACCACATGGCCATTGTCATCGACGAATACGGTGGCGTGGCCGGCCTGCTCACGATTGAGGATGTGCTCGAACAAATCGTCGGCGAAATCGATGACGAACACGACGAAGCCGAGGACGGCTCGCTGCTGATCGCAGCGCAGGCGGATGGCCAGTTCGTGGTGGATGCACTGACACCGATCTCGGATTTCAATGCGCGCTTCGGCGCCGATTTCGACGATGACGAATACGACACGATTGGCGGCCTGGTCACCGATGCCATCGGCCACCTGCCGGAAGCAGGCGAGGAATTGACACTGGGCCGTTTCGTGTTCCGCATCGCCCGTGCTGATGCCCGCCGCCTGCATGCACTGCACGTGGGCGTGCATGCGGATCACTGACGCGTTTCGAGTTGCGTGCGTCCTGCTGCTGGTCTGGGTAGCTGGCATCGCGAATGCGCAGGCGCCGCCAGAGATGCCGGCTGCAACAGCATCTGCAACAACGCGGCAAGGCGCGCCCCGCATAGGCGTGGTCACGATGGGCCCGGGCGAGATTTTCTGGGAGCGCTTTGGCCATGACGCCATCGTGGTCGACGACCCGTCGATTGGCGAACCGATCTCCTACAACTTCGGCTTCTTCGATATGGCTGAGCCGGGGTTCGTCGGCCGCTTCGTGAAGGGCCGGATGGAATACATGCTGGTCGCGTTGCCGCTGGTGCAGGACATGCAGTACTACCGCGAGGTAGGCCGCGGCGCGAGCATCCAGTGGTTGAATCTGGATGCCGGCCAGGCGCGGCAACTGGCCGCCGCTCTGGCTGAGAACGCGAAGCCCGAAAACGCACGCTACCGCTACGACTATTACACCGACAACTGCGCGACCCGCGTGCGCGACGCGCTGGATCGCGTGCTCGGCGGTCGGCTGCAACGCCAACTGGATGGCCGCTCGAGCGGCGATACCTACCGTAGTGAATCGGTGCGACTTGCTTCGCCGGCGACGTGGATGTGGCTGGGCTTCGACGTGGCCCTCGGTCCTTACGGCGACCGCCCGCTCAGCCGCTGGGCGCAAGGATTCCTACCGCGACGCTTGGCCGATGACCTGCGCGAACTCACCACCACCGATGGTCGCCCGCTGGTGGCATCGGAACAGGAACTGTTGCCTCAACGGGAGGCTGCGGAGCCCGCGGGTGAAGCGCGCAAGATTTTGCCGTGGCTGTTCGCGGGTCTTGCGCTCGCAATCACCATCGTTGCGTTCGCCCGCTTCGCGCCGCGCACGCTGGCAGGCTTCGCATCGATGTTCTGGTTGCTGTGCGGGGTTATTGGCCTGGTCCTGATCTTCAGCTGGGCGTTCACCGATCACCGCGCCTTGTGGGCGAACCGCAACCTGTTGCTGTTCAACCCGCTATGCCTGTTGCTGTTGCCGGGCGGCTTCGCGCTGCTGCGTGGTCGCGTGCCGACGCACCGCTTCGGCATGCTGCTCAAACTCATCGTGGTCATCGCTGCAATGGCCTGCGCACCGCTTTGGTTGCAGTCACTCCCGCAACGCAACGGCGCATGGCTCGCGTTGCTGCTGCCGATCCATGCCGGCTTTGCATGGGCATGGGCCAATGCGCGCCGCAGCAAGGCTTGATGGCGAAGCACTACGGATGCAGGATGGCGCCATGAACGAGCCTACTCCTGCCGTCCCCGCCTGCGTCGTCAACTGCGCTGCGTATGACAAAAACGGGATGCGCCACGACATCAGCCTGGATGCGATCAGCGATGTATTGGCCGTCGATGACGGCAGTTTCGTCTGGGTCGGGCTGTACGAACCGGAGGACTCGCTACTCGACAAACTGCAGGAAGAGTTCGGCCTGCATGACCTCAGCATCGAGGATGCCCAGCACGCGCACCAGCGTCCCAAGATCGAGGCTTTCGGCAGCACGCTGTTCATCGCCGTGCACACCGCGCAGCACGTGGATAAGCATGTGCGGTTCGGCGAAACCCATGTCTTCGTCGGCACCCGTTTCCTGGTCACCGTGCGCCATGGTGCATCGCTCACCTACACGCCGGTGCGCCAGCGCCTGGAGCGGGATCCAGCCATGCTGGCGAACGGCCCCAGCGTCGGCCTGCATGCGGTGCTGGACTACATCGTCGACAACTACCAGCCGATCGTCTCCGAGTTCGAGGCAGAGCTCGACGCGCTGGAACAAGACGTGTTCGCGGGAACCTACAGCCGCGACACCATCGCGCGGCTGTACCAGTTGCGCAAGGAACTCACGCAGATGCGGATGGCGGTGACACCAATGCAGGACATCCTGTCGCAGCTCATCCGGACCCCGGCACTGGGCATTCCCGACGTGGTGAAACCCTATTTCCGCGACGTGCTGGACCATGTCGCGCGAGTGGGCGACATCATCGATACCCAGCGTGAAATGGTCGCCGCGGCGATGAGCGTCTATCTGTCTCTGGTCACCGTGGCCCAGGGCGAGATCGTCAAGAAACTCGCTGGCTGGGCCGGCTTGCTGGCCGCGCCGACCCTGATCGCGAGTTGGTACGGCATGAATTTCACATACATGCCGGAACTGCACGGCCGCTACAGTTACTGGATCCTGATCGGCGCAGTCTTGCTGGTCTGTTCGCTGCTCTATGGCTATCTGCGCAAGGTGCGTTGGCTATAACTCAGGATGCCATCGCCCGCAACACGATGCCGGTGATGTAGGCGCCATACGTCCCCAATGCATATCCAAGCACGGCCAGCAGCACGCCCACCGGGGCAAGCGCCGGATGGAACGCGCTCGCCACCACCGGCGCCGACGCCGCGCCACCGATATTGGCCTGAGACCCGACTGCCATGAAAAACAGTGGTGCGCGGATCAGCTTTGCCACCAGCAGCATCAAGCCCGCATGCACGCTGATCCAGATCAGTCCGAGCAGCAGCAACAGCGGCTTGTCCGCCAACTGCAACAGGTCCATCTGCATGCCGATGGTCGCGATCAGCACGTACAGCATCACCGAGCCGATCTTGGACGCGCCCGCGCCTTCCAGCTTGCGCGCGCGGGTCAGGCTGAGCAGCACACCGAAGGTAGTGGCGAAGATCACGATCCAGAAGAATCGCGAATCCAGGCTGTAGTCCCGCAGGCGCCAAGCGGTTGGCAATGACTTGATCCACTCCACCGTGGACCCGGCAAGCAGATGCGACAGCCCGGTCACCCCGATGCCGATGGCGAATATCAGCATCAGGTCGGTGGTCGATGCGATCCGCGCATGCTGCGCGTGGTAACTGGCCATGCGCTGCTTGAGGTCTTCGATGGCGCTGTTGTCCGCCTTCAGCCACCGGTCCATGGCATCTGCCTTGGACGCCATGAACAGCAGCGCGGCCATCCACAAATAAGCCACGATCACATCGACCGCCGCGAATTGCCCGAACATCGTGGGCGGCACGTCGAACACTTCCTTCATTGCCGCCTGGTTGGCGCCGCCGCCGATCCAGCTGCCGGCAATCGTGGTCATGCCACGCCAGGTTTCGCCGGCCACGGTCTCTGGATGGATCACACCCATCGCAGCAAAAGCGACCCAAGCACCCACCATCACGCCGACGGTACCGGTGAGGAACATCACCAACGCTTTTGGCCCCAACCGGACAATCGCGCCGATATCCATTGCCACGCAGAACAGCACCAGTGATGCCGGCAACAGGTAATCGCGCGCCATCGGGTACAGACCCGAGCCCGCGCCATCGATGAGTCCGAAGGTATTGGCAATCGCCGGTAGCAGATAGCACGGCAGGATCGCCGGGACGATGCCGTAGAACTTTTTCCAGAACCCCTGTTCGCGCGATGCGCCCCAGAACACGAAGCCCAGGATCGCCGCCAGCAAACCGAGGACGACGGCGTCGTTGCTGATCAACGCCTGCGAAGTCGTGACAGCGGTCATCTTGTCGTCCGGAGATCGATTGCGAGACCGTCGGGTGATTCGCATAGCGGCATTTCGAGCCGCGGAGCGAACACCCGGCGGTAGGCGCCATCGATCATGCGATCACTGCCCGATGTGCTGCTTCAGCCAGCCGTTGACGGTGTCATGCCAGAGCACGCTGTTCTGCGGCTTGAGCACCCAGTGGTTCTCGTCCGGGAAATACAGCAGCTTCGATTCCACGCCCTTGCGTTGCAACGCGCTGAACAGCGCGATGCCCTGCTCCACCGGAATCCGGAAATCCTTCTGGCCATGCACGACCAGCATCGGCACCTTGAAGTTGTTGACGTGGGCGACCGGATTGAACTTCTCGTAGTTTTCGGGATGGTCGAACACGGTGCCGCCGTTCTCCCATTCGTTGAACCAGAGCTCCTCGGTGGCATAGCCCATCGCGCGCTGGTCGAATACGCCATCGTGGCTGACCAGACACTTGAAAGGCGAGTTGCCGGCCTTGTCGTACCAGTTGCCTTCGATCCAGTTGATCATGAAGCCGCCGTAGCTGGCACCGAGTGCGCACGCCTTGTCGCCATTGAGGAAGCCGTACTTCTGCTGCGCCGCGGCCCAACCCTTCTGCAGGTCTTCCAGCGGACGATCGCCCCAATGCTGGCTGATCGCATCCGTAAAGGCCTGGCCGTAACCGGTCGACCCATGGAAGTCGATCATGACCACCGCATAGCCCTGGCCGGCATAGGTCTGTGGGTTCCATCGGTAACTCCAGCCATCACCGAAGCTGCCCTGCGGACCGCCATGGATCAGGAACGCGACCGGATACTTCTTGCCTTCCTGATAGTTCCACGGCTTGACCACGTAACCGTGCACGGTGTCGCCATTCCAGCCGACGAAGTTGAATTGCTCGTACTTGCCGAAGGCCACACCCGGCAGCATCTCGCTGGCGCTTGGCGTGGTCGCACGCTGCGCTTCACCATCCGGACGCGCCGCAAAAATCTGGTCACCTGACTTCATGCTATTGCGCGAGAACACCAGCGACGGACCGCCCAAAGCGAAGGACGACACGCTGCCGTCGCCGACGACGCGGGTGGCTTCGCCATTGTCGATGCGCACGCTGAACAACGGATGCTGGCCCATGTCGCCGGCAGTCGTGTAGATTGATTTTCCGTCGGCAGAGAGGGTGATCCCATCCGCGCTGCGATCCCACTTCGGCGCAATCTCGCGGGTCTTACCGCTGGCCAGGTCCATCGCCATCAGCGCGAAGCGGTCGGCCTCGAACCCGGGTCGCTTCATCGCGCGGTAGAACAACGTCTTGCCGTCGGCACTGAAGACCGGGCCTGCGTCCCACGCCTTGTTCGCCGCAGTGACGTTACGCGCGCCGCTGCCATCGGCATTCACCAGCCAGATGTCGAAATTGGTCGACCACGGCTCACTGCGA
>JBKJOY010000289.1:0-3921 GCA_046595415.1 Thermomonas sp. | reverse complement strand
CCGATGTCGTCCTTGACGGATTGCGTGTTGGCCTCGGTCGGGGTCGGTCGCTGTTTGTCAGATTGCACCTCGGCGGCAATCGCGGGCAACGCTTCCGCTGGAATCAGTCCCAAGCCGATCGCGTGTTGGGCGATTGCAGTGCTGTCGCCCACGCGCAACATGGGCACGCTGGTACCGGCGACCTGTTCGATGAAGCCGTCCACGAATTGGTCTCGCGCGGAATCGCTGCCGGGGTCAACGTCGCGAATGTAGATCGCAATAATTCTATCGCCGAATGCCTGGGCGACTTCACTGTACGTCTCTGCATCGTCTTGTCCGGAGTCACCCAGCAGCAGCCAGCGCATGTCCGGGAAGTGCTGCACCAGCATGCGTACGCGCTCAAGCTTATGGCCAGTGCCGCCTCCCATCGTCTCACCTTGATGCAGGCCCATTCGTCGCATCAACATCGGCCCGAACGGAATCGCGTTGAGGTCGAAGAAGTCTTCCAGCAGGTCGTACAGATTCCACGGCGAGTTGGAGACATAGAAGATCGGATTTCGAGCATCGCCATCCACGCCGGACTGCAGCGCCCGGTACAACTCGGCAACGCCCAGCAACGGCTTGCGCGTGCGCGCGTTATGCAGGAATGCCAGCTGCGCGGCGGTCTTCCAGTCCAGGATGCTGCTTTGCAGGACGGTATCGTCGATGTCGGAGATGACACCAAACTTCGCCGTTGGCGGCACCTGCAACACGGGCTGTGAGGTTGCCAAACTGCCATCGACCAAAGCAATACTCGCGTTTTCCCACAGTTCGCCCGTGACTGCTGCGGTGATGGGCAGGCTGACCTTGTAGTAACCCTCGCTATCGGTCACGGTCTCCGCCGTCGCGCCGCGGTAGTGCACTTGCAGGGTGACGCCGGGGACGTCATCGGCGTCGAAGCGTCGGTAGGTATTCAGCAGGTTGTCCCACCACGTGTCGTCTTCTTGCGGTCCACCCATCGGCTTCGACCCCATGACCCGACCGCGCAATTCAACCGTCGTCTCGGTGGCGAAGGAGCGGTACGCCGCGATGTGCCGCGGCTGGTTGAAGCCAAAGCGTGAATCCAGGCGCTGGTGCGCGGCGTCGAGGTGGTCATCGGCATGGATGGCGAGTGTGCGCAGGTACTGCGTCACATGCGCGGGCCACTGCCGGCGGGATGGCGTAGTTGAGGGCATTGGACTTGGGCGCTCCCTGCAAGCGTTGAATAGCGTGCAAGTGTTGCGTCAGCAGCGGCAATGCCGCGTGACGGGTTGCACCCAGCGCCGTGACTGATCGGCGCGGTTGTAAGGTCAGATCCTTTACCCGTTCTGGTTTTTTTGCCAACCAACGGTTTGTTAGGCGCTTGGCCCTGAGGTTTCATGCTTCGCCACTGCATCGCATTTCCGCTGGATTTGCCACGCTTAATTCCTGTGACCATGCACGCAGAACACGTGATCCGGAGTTCGCCGACAGGCGCGCAGGCAGCATGGCCACACGGCGACGTATAAAGTTGCCTACCAAGCAAACGCACGCGCAACGGAGCATCACGTGGATCCCATGAACGAAGGCCAGGCCCGTAGCTACGTGCACGAGCTTCTGACCAGGATGGCAGCCGCGGGGGGCTCCGACCTGTTCCTTTCACACGACTTTCCACCCAGCATGAAGTCGCAAGGTCTGATGACGCCGATGGCCCAGGAAAAGCTCACCGGGGAGACCACAGCCCAGCTGGCAAACGCACTGATGAATTCCAAGCAGCGGGACGAATTCGCCAAGGAAATGGAAAGCAACTTCGCCATCGCCTTGCAAGGAGTATCGCGTTTCCGGGTAAACGTCTTCGTCCAGCAGGGACATGTCGGGATGGTGCTTCGCAGGATTTCCGCTGAGATCCCGAACTTCGAGAAGTTGCGCTTGCCTGAGATCCTCAAGGACGTAGTGTTGAACAAGCGCGGCCTGGTGCTTGTGGTCGGCGCCACTGGATCGGGAAAATCCACGTCACTGGCGGCCATGGTCGATCACCGCAATCGAACCTCGGCCGGCCACATAATCACCGTCGAAGACCCGGTCGAGTACGCACATGTTTCCGCCAAGTCCCTGGTGACCCACCGCGAGGTGGGAGTGGACACGCTCAGTTGGCACCATGCCTTGAAGAACACGCTGCGACAGGCACCAGACGTGATCCTGGTGGGGGAGATCCGGGACGCGGAAACGATGGAGCACGCCATCGCCTTCGCAGAAACCGGCCACCTGTGCCTGTCCACCTTGCACGCCAATAGTTCATCCCAGACGATGGAACGCATTGTCAATTTCTTCCCGGAAGAGCGGCGTGCGCAAGTTTTGATGGACCTGTCGGCCAACCTGCGCGCGATCGTCTCGCAACGGTTGGTGCGTACCGAGGACGGCAATGGCCGAGTGGCAGCAGTCGAGATCCTGCTCAACACGCCGATCATCGCCGAAAAGATCTTCAAGGGAGATTTCGGTGAGTTGAAGGGCATCATGAACAAGTCGCGCGAACAGGGCATGCGCACGTTCGACTGGGCGCTGTTCGAACTCTACAACGAAGGGGTTGTCGGCTACGAAGAGGCCATCCGAAATGCGGATTCGGCAAATGAGTTGCGCCTCAACATCAAGTTGAGAAGCCAGCGTGGCGAACCGAAAATGGCTGCCAATCTTGGGCTGGAGTTGGAACCACACAAAGAGCCGACGCCTGAGGAGACCGAGGAAATCCGCAAGGAAGAGCTTCGCAAACAGAACGACAAGCGCGAGGAAATCGAATTGCGACGCATGCTGGCTGCCAAGGCACAGGCCCAGGGAACGTGACGGGTTAAACAAGAATAGGGAATCAGAGTGGCCTTGCAAATTGTCCCTGACAGCGTTTCTGATGGCGTATCACCAACATTCAAACGGAAATGGCCTCTGACCCCGTGTTCCTGACCTCTTGATTTTCTGAACGCTCCCGTATCCGTTGAGCAAAAATCACCTGCATTTGACCATTGCATTGCAACGCTGGTCGCTCCTCATACATCACCAGGAGAATCCCGCCATGCAAATCAAGCTCATCACCGCCAGTCTGGTCACCATTGCTGCCCTGTCCGCGTGCACTACACGTCCTGTAACGGTGAATACGCCGGGACCGGGCGCGACGACCGTACAGGTACCTGTAATCGCAAACAGCAACATGTTGAAGACCGATGACGTCCGCGCCACGTTGAACAATGCGTTGGGCACGAATGCTGCAGGCATCGACGTGAAAGTCGATGGAACCACGGTGTTCCTGACAGGTCATGTGGCCACGCAGGCGCTTCACGACCAGGCTGTATCCGTTGCGCAGGGCACTGCAGGCGTGTCGACTGTCGTGCATACCGGCCTCACCGTCGACTGAGTCGCGACGCAAGAACACGGAGCACGGAGCGCAGGTTCCGTGCACCGTGCCATTGCCGAACCCGCGTGCATGTGTGCGACAGCAGCTGCACGACCGGAACATTTTCTGATTCCTGCTGTTTTCTGGTCTCGACTACAATGCGCGGCCATGTTGAATCGCCTGCTCAAGCTTGCGCTCGGACTGACGGCCTACGGCGTGTCGATGGTGATGATGCTGCAGTCCGATCTCGGCCTGATGCCGTGGGATGTCCTGCACCAGGGCATTGCCTTGCAGGGCGACTGGCCGATGGGACGGGTCACGATCGCGGTCAGTGTGGTGGTCCTGCTGCTGTGGATCCCGATCAGGCAAAAGCCCGGTTTCGGCACGGTATGCAATGCCATCGTGATCGGGCTGGTGTTCGACACCGTCAATGGACTGATCGGCGATCGCTTGCTTGACGCCACGATGGCCACGCGCGTGAGCCTCATGGTTGGTGGCATCTTGCTCAACGCCGTTGCGACGGCAGCTTATCTGGGCGCGCACCTCGGCCCCGGCCCACGCGACGG
>JBKJOY010000242.1:0-4831 GCA_046595415.1 Thermomonas sp. | reverse complement strand
GTCAACTCGCTCAGCCACTACACGGATTGGACCATCGGCCATGTGCATGCTGGCGCCCTCGGCTGGGTGGCGATGATCTCGATCGGCTCGATCTACGCACTGCTGCCGCGCCTGCTGGGCGCCAGCAAGATGTATTCGGTGAAATCCATCGACACCCATTTCTGGGTTCACACGCTGGGCGTGGTGATCTATATCGCCGCGATGTGGATCGCCGGCGTCATGCAGGGCCTGATGTGGCGTGCGACCAACACCGACGGCACCTTGACCTATACCTTCGTGGAGGCATTGAACGCCACGTACCCGTACTACCTGGCGCGCTTGATCGGCGGACTGACCGTGCTCAGCGGCATGCTGCTGATGGCCTGGAACGTCTACATGACCTGGCGTAGTGCTGGCGACGTGCCGGCGCAAGCCGTGCTGCCACCCGACGCCTCCGAAGCGCGCGCTTGAGGAATGCCATGAGCACACAGAAGCCCGCGGGAAATTCCAATCCGCACGAAAAAATCGAGAAGAACGTCGGTCTGCTGGCGGTGCTGATCGCCGTGGCGGTGTCCTTCGGCGGCCTGGCCGAAATCGTCCCCCTGATGTACCAGGCTGAAGCCATCCAGCCGCTGCCGGGTGTCAAGCCCTACCCTGCGCTGGAACTCGCGGGCCGCGATGTCTACGTCCGCGAGGGTTGCTACAACTGCCACTCGCAGATGGTGCGCACGCTGCGTTTCGAAACCGAGCGCTACGGCCACTACTCGATGGCGGGTGAGTCGGTCTACGACCGTCCATTCCAGTGGGGCTCCAAGCGCACCGGGCCTGACCTTGCCCGCGTCGGCGGTCGTTATTCGGACGAATGGCATCGCGCCCACCTGGTGAATCCACGCGATGTGGTGCCCGAATCGAACATGCCCAGCTTCACCTGGCTGGCCAAGAACACGCTGGACGGCGACACCGTGCAGCAGCACATGCGCGCGCTGAAACGGCTGGGTGATCCCTACACCGATGCAGAGCTCGCCGCTGCACCAACGGCCGTGGCCGGCAAGACCGAGCTGGATGCGGTCGTCGCCTATCTGCAACAGCTCGGCAAGCACGCGCCCAAGGGAGGCTGAGATGTTGTCCGGAATCATCACCTCGATCTTGCTGGTTGTGTTCCTGGCGGGTTGGGCATGGGCATGGAGCCCGCGCCGACTTGCCGATTTCGACGCAGCGGCGCGCCTGCCGCTGGATGACGCGGCGACAGACGACATTGCCGTGGAGGATCAACCATGAGCACCGCATGGTCGTGGTACGTGATCGTGCTGGTGGCGCTCAACATCGGCGGTTGCGCGTGGCTGCTGTGGTGGTCGGCGAAAAGCCGGCCCGGTGATGCCAAGCCCGATGACACCAGCCATGTCTGGGACGGCGACATCACCGAATACAACAAGCCGCTGCCGCGCTGGTGGATCAACCTGTTCTACCTGACCATTGTTTTCGCGATCGGCTACCTGGCCTGGTACGGCGGCCTGGGCAAGTACCAGGGCATCGGCAAGTGGAGCTCGCAGGGCGAGCATGCGCGCGACCTGGCCACGGACAACGCACGCCTTGAAAAAACATTTGCCCCGTACCACGGCAAGTCGATCGATGTGCTCGCGGGCGATCCGAATGCCGTTCGCCTGGGGCGTTCGATCTTCGGCAATACCTGCGCGACCTGCCATGGTTCATCGGCCAAGGGCGCCGTCGGCTATCCCAACTTGTCCGACGACATCTGGCATTGGGGCGGTCAGCCGGAGCAAATCCTGGAGACGGTGCTGAATGGCCGCGAAGGCGTGATGCCGCCCTGGGGCAAGGTGTTGTCGGGAATGGGTGGGCCGGATGCCACCGATTACGTCATCGCCTATGTTCGCCAGCTGGGCAGCTCCGGCGCGCCAGCAGGAGGCGATTATGCCGCCGCACGTGGCAAGACCTTGTATGAGGGCCTGTGCGTCAGCTGCCATGGCGTGGACGCGAAGGGCAACCAGTTGCTTGGCGCCCCTGACCTGACCGATGACTATTGGCTCTATGGCCAGAGCACGGCAATCATGCGCGAGACCATCAACAACGGTCGCCATGGGGTGATGCCTGCACACGGCGCATTGCTGGGTGATACGCGGGTGCGGCTGGCAGCTGCCTATGTCTGGTCGTTGTCGCATGGTGCAGGGCCTGCCAGGGCGCCATGACCAACTTCACTACGCCACGCTTCGACCACCCACCGCGACCGCTGTCGCAGAAGGTCGGCGCGATCCTGTGGCCAAGCTTCTTCGCCGCAGGCGTAGCGACGATGGCGTTCTTCGCCTTCGTCGATCCGCTGGTACTGCGCGACATGACGTTTCCTTCGCTGTCGATGAGCCGCGGGCTCGGTTACAGCATCGGCTTCTTCATGTTCTGGCTTGCCACTGCGTCATCCAGCCTGTTCACCTGGATTCTCTTGCGGCCAGCCAGCCGCTTCAACCGGCCGCTGCCGCCGGGCTGACCCATGGCCAACAAGCAAATTCCACTGGACGTGATCGATACCGGCGGCTCGGCCTATATCAGCGAGCGCAAGGTGTATCCGCGCGATGTCTCCGGCCCGCTCAACCGCCTGCGGGTAGCAGCAGTGTTCTGGCTGCTGGGCATGTATTACCTGTTCCCGTGGCTGCAATGGGACGGCAGGCAAGCCGTGCTGTTCGACCTGCCGGCACGCAAGTTCTATGTGTTCGGAATGACGTTCTGGCCACAGGACTTCCTGTTCCTGGCGATGCTGTTGATGATCGCCGCCCTCGCCCTGTTTTTCTTCACCGCACTGGCCGGACGCCTGTGGTGCGGCTATGCCTGTCCGCAAACGGTGTGGACCGAGGTCTTCCTGTGGATGGAAAGCGCCATCGAAGGTGATCGCCACAAGCGCATGAAACTGGATGCAGCCCCGTGGAGCCGCGAGAAGCTGCTGCGCAAGGGCAGCAAGCATGTTGTGTGGCTGCTGTTCGCGCTGTGGACAGGCTTCACGTTCGTGGGTTTCTTCACCCCGATCCGTGAGCTGACGGCGCGTGCCTATCCGTTCCAGTGGGGCGGTTGGGAAACCTTCTGGGTGTTTTTCTATGCACTCGCGACCTGGGGCAATGCCGGCTTCCTGCGCGAGCAGGTCTGCAAGTACATGTGCCCGTATGCGCGCTTCCAGAGCGCGATGTTCGATCGCAACACGCTGATCATCGCGTACGAACCGATGCGCGGCGAACCGCGTGGCCCGCGCAAGCGCGGCTTGGCCAGTGTCCTGGAGCGCGCCCGCGGCCTGCTGGACGAGGCCACCGCGAACAACTTCGTGTTCCGTTCATTGCAGCATCCAAGCGCAGCGACCGCGCAGGTGCATGCGTCAGGCACCATTACGATGGCCGCCGCCGGCATGGTCGCCGAGCCACTGCCCAAATTCGCGCCGGAAGCGTTGGGTGATTGCATCGACTGCACCTTGTGCGTGCAGGTCTGCCCGACCGGCATCGATATCCGTAACGGGTTGCAATACGAATGCATCGCCTGCGGCGCCTGCATCGATGCCTGCGATGCGGTCATGGACAAGATGGGCTACCCGCACGGCCTGATCCGGTATTCCACCCAGAATGCGATCGACGGCAAGGCGACCCGTGTATTGCGTCCACGCATCGTGATCTACGGCGTGATCCTGCTCGGTTTGACGGTGGCCTGGGGCTGGGGTGTTGCGCACCGCACACCATTGATCGTCGAGGTCCTGCGCGATCGCAATGCGCTTTACCGCGAAACCGCCGACGGCATCGAAAACAGCTACACGCTCAAGTTGGTGAACAAGACCGACCAGCCACAGCGGTACAGGATCAAGGTCCAGTCCGATGTGCCGGGACTCCACCTGCGCGAGTCGCCCGAGATTGCGGTCGAAGCAAGCTCCGTGGCGGCACTACCCATGACGATGGTCGCGGGCCAGGCAACAGCGGGTCGGCACAGCCTGCAAATCATCGTCACGGCCGCGGACGGCACGGAGAAGAAAGTGGACAGCAGCTTCTTCGGAGCAACGCCGTGAGCGGAACGTGGACATGACAGAAGCCCGCTCCACCTGGAAGGAACCGATGGTGTGGCTGGTGGTTGTGCTCCCTGCGTTGGCGGTGGCCGCCTCGATCGCCCTGCTGGTCACGGCCGCGCGTTCCAGCGGCAATAACGACATGGTCGCCGACAAGGTCCAGCACACCGGCCAGATCCAGGATGCAGACATCGGCCCCGATGCACGCGCGATGGATCTGAAGCTTGGAGCAGTGCTGCAGTCCGAGGACGGCATGCTGCGCGTGTTCCCGGCTGGTGGCGAATTCCTGCTCAGCCAGCCTTTACAGCTGAAGTTGCTGCATCCGAACCGGCAGGACGATGACGTTTCACTAACGCTTGTCCCCGACGGACTGGGTTGGCATGTCAAGCACATGGCCGACCCCGGCAATGACTGGAACATCCAGTTGAGCAACGGCAATGCCAGCCACGAAGTCAGCTGGCGCCTGAGCGGGCGCCTGCCACGCGGGCAACGTGCAACCCACCTGGGGCCTGCGCTGGACGCGAAGTGAACACGGGGATTGATCGCGGCGCCTGCCATCACTGCGGCGAACCACTTCCACGCACTGCCATCAACGCCACCATCGATGGTCAGGAAGACGCATTCTGCTGTGCCGGATGTGCCGGCGCGGCACAGTGGATCGCCGATGCCGGATTGGGCAACTACTACGAATTGCGCACCGCACCCGGCGCCCAGGTCGGCACGGAAGTCGTCGACTTTTCGAGCTGGGATCGCGACGACCTGTTGCAGGACCATGTGCATGCCGTGGCCGGTGGCTGCGAAATCACCGTG
>JBKJOY010000046.1:0-3586 GCA_046595415.1 Thermomonas sp. | reverse complement strand
CAGGCGGAGGCAACGAAATCTTCGCAGGCGAAGGCTACGGCGACTATTTCAGGGATCTCAATGCCCAGCTTGCGAATGCGGGCGCCAGGGTCATCAACAATTCCTGGGGTGGCCTGTATTGGAGCGACCCGCTGCTGACCGTCGAGTTGGCGACTGCATGGAAGGATTTCGTGGTCAACCGAGGCGGCATTGTTGTCTTCGCCAACGGCAACAGTGGCGATGATCCACGCTATGCCGGCAACCCGTCCGACAACTCCGCCCTCCCGACCCTGGCCAATGACACTGCGTTGGAAAAAGGCTGGCTCACGGTGGGCGCGCTGGATCCGGACAATCCCACCCAACTGACCACCTATTCACAGCAGTGCGGCATCGCGATGAACTACTGCGTGGTCGCGCCCGGCAATGTGGTGTTCATCGATCCCCAGGCGACCTCGCAAGCCACCAGTGGGTTGTACAAGGGCGGTGGTACCTCCTATTCAGCCCCGTTGGTTTCGGGTGCGGCAGCCGTTGTCTGGTCGGCGTTCCCATACTTCAACAACGACCTCGTGCGGCAGACGCTGCTTGGCGCCGCGAAGGATCTGGGCGCGCCAGGCGTGGACGCGGTGTTTGGTTGGGGACTGCTGGATGTCTCCAAGGCCGCCAACGGCCCCAGCAATTTTGCGTGGGGCGACGTCAGCGTGTCGTTCTCGGGCAACTCCGTGTGGCGCAATCCAATCATCGGCAGCGGTGGCCTGATCAAGGCTGGAAGTGGCATCCTCACTTTGGCTGAAGCCGCCAATTTCAGCGGCGCAACCGAAGCCCAGGCCGGTGGCCTGGACATCCGCAAGGGCCTGCGTTCCAACCTGTTGATTGCAAGTGGCGCAACCGTCTGGGGCAGTGGTGCCTTCGGCGGCAATGTCAGCAACAACGGTCGCTTTTTCAGTGGTGCGAGCGCCCCTGCCAGCATCACCGGCAATTTCATCCAGTCCTCGACCGGCAACCTTGGCGTCTGGCTTGGCAGCACGCTGAAGGTCACCGGTACCGCCATGATCGGCGGCCAGATGTCGATACTGGGCGTCAAGAGTGGTTACACGACAACCGCCAAGGAAACCCTGCTCAATGCGACCGGTGGCGTGAGTGGCACCTTCAGTACGCTGAAAGCGGCATCCAACGTGTTCCTTGACGCCAGCCTGGGCTACGACCCGAACAACGTGTTCCTCAACATCAATCGCATCAATGTCGCCAATGCGGTGGCAGGCATGAGCCTGTCCACGATCACCCAGGCGTCCGCCGTGCGGGTGGAATCGGCGATGAGTGCTATCGATGGGCAGCTGGGTGGCTTTGCAGCTGGTGGCATCAACAGCAGTTTCATTGACGCTGCCGGCAATTTGCAGCAATCGAGCAGTATTGCGGATGCCGATCTATCGCTGCGCAGCCTGTCCGGCGAATTGCATGCCGCCTCGGCGGCGATGACGTTCGATGGCATCGATGCCGGGCGCCGCGCGTTGGATGGACGCATCGAACACCTCGCGCACGCGCGCAATACGCGTGGTGGTTCAGGCGGTTGGTTTCGCGACCTGTCCAGCGGCGGCACGCTGGCGCAAAGCGGGTATGACAGCATCGGCATGGACGCATCCGGCGAAATGATTGGCAACGATTGGCAGGCCGGCGAAAACGCCGTGATCGGCATCGGCATGAACCGCGTCGATCAAACCAGCTGGTTGGGTGCATTCGGCGATCGCAGCCGCGGCCGCCAGCGCGAAATGCAACTGTATGCGGCGACCTGGCATGGCGACTGGTATGGCCAGGTACAACTCGCACTGGGCAACTTCGAGCGTCAGCTGCAGCGAAACCTGCTGCTGGGTTCGATGCGCGATGCAGTGTCGACGCAGTTGTCCGGCGGCTACACCAGCCTCTCTGGCGAAGTCGGTCGGCGCTTCGATGGCGGTCTCGGCTTGGCGTTGACGCCATACCTCGGCAGCCAACTGGTGCGCATCGGCAACGACGGATTCACCGAATCCAGTGCGACCGGTTTTGGCCTGCAGGCAAACGCTTGGGACAGCAGTCGCTGGCAGGGCTTTGCTGGCCTGCGTGCGGACCACGCGTGGCGTATTGGTGGGATCGACCTGCGTCTGGATGCGCGCGCCGAGTGGCAGCAGACGCTTGCCCAACGCGGTCAGTTGTTCGATGCCAGCTTCACTGGTCTGGCCCAGTGGGCGCCGCTGCAGGGGATCGCCTTGGGCGCGAACAGCAGCCTGTACGGACTCGGGGTGACGGCGAATCGCGGCGGCAACATGACGTTCCGGTTCGATCTCAGTCGACGCGCTGGTGCATCTGGCGCGAGTTCGCTGGCGTCGCTGCAAGGGTTGTATCGCTTCTGACCCGACGCTGGTGTCCAGACGTTGAACGCCGCCATCGAGGCGGCGTTCTGCTGTTTACAGGGAGTGGATTCTCAACTGTTTCCGGCGAACAACTCGCGTCCAATCAACATGCGGCGGATCTCATTGGTGCCGGCGCCAATTGCATACAGCTTGGCATCGCGCAACAAACGACCTGTCGGATATTCGTTGATGTAGCCGTTGCCACCCAGCGACTGGATCGCTTCCAAAGTCACCTGCACCGCCGCGTCGGAGGCATGCAGCAGGCAGGACGCCGCATCGACGCGACTCTTGTGGCCCGCATCGTAGTCGCGGGCGACCTGATAGGCGAACGCACGTGATGACTGCAGCGACGTGTACATGTCGGCGATCTTGCCTTGCATCAACTGGAAGGTCCCGATGGCTTCGTCGAACTGCCTGCGTTCGCGCACGTACGGCAGGGTGATATCGAGTGCGGCCTGCATCAAACCAATCGGTCCGCCCGACAGCACCAAACGCTCGGTGTTCAGGCCGCTCATCAAGACCTTGACGCCTTGGTGGACCTCGCCCAGCACGTTCTCGGCCGGGATCAGGCAATCCTCGAACACCAGCTCGCAGGTGTTGCTGCCACGCATGCCCAACTTGTCGAGCTTCTGCGCGGTGGAAAACCCCTTCATGCCTTTTTCGATGATGAAGGCGGTCATGCAGCGGCTGCCCGCGTCCTTGCCCGCGGTGCGCATGTAGACGATCAACACATCGGCTTCCGGCCCGTTGGTGATCCACATCTTGTTGCCGTTGGCGATCCACACGCCGTCCCTGAGTTCGGCGCGGCAGCTCATCGAGCCGACCACGTCGGAACCAGCGCCGGGCTCGCTCATTGCCAGCGCGCCCTTCCATTCGCCGGTGCACAACCTGGGCAAGTATTTCGCGCGCTGCACATCATTGCCGTTCGCGTACAGGTTGTTCACGCACAGGTTGCTGTGCGCGCCGTAGCTCAGGCCGATTGAACCAGATGCACGGGAGATTTCCTCCATCGCCACCAAGTGCGCGAGGTAGCCCAGCTCAGATCCGCCGAATTCGCCAGGAACGGTGATGCCCAGCAGGCCCATTTCACCCAGCTTTAGCCACAGGTCCTGCGGAAACGCATTGGCTTCGTCGATGTCGGCTGCGCGCGGCGCGATCTCGGCATCGGCGAAGCGGCGCACGGCGTCGCGCAGGGCATCGATGTCTTCACCGAGTGGAAATGGGCG
>JBKJOY010000280.1:0-2611 GCA_046595415.1 Thermomonas sp. | reverse complement strand
CGCACCGTTGATGCCGCTGCTGGTGCCTGCATTCGCCGGTTCCCTGCTGGTGCTGCCATCAGCCGTGGACGGCGCCTGGCTACTGCTGCTTGCACTGGCTTGCACGTTGTTCCCGTTCGCCCTGTGCCTTGTCGCGCTGCGCCACGTGAGTGCTTTCACCGCGCAACTGTCGGTGAACCTGGAGCCGATCTACGCCATCGTGCTGGCAGCAATCCTGTTCGGCGAACAGCACGACCTCAGCGCGCGCTTCTATGCCGGCGTCGCGATCATCCTGGGCGTCGTGTTCGCGCAGGGCTTGCTCGCGCGCGGGCGCGGCCCAGAACAAATGCAGGAACATCCGGAAGTCGTCGGCGTCAGCGAAGCCAAGCAATTCACCGATTGAAACGCCGCCTGACCCACCTGCCGGCTCGCGCCACTGCGGCGGACATGGCAGGCTAGCGCCTCCGCCCGCCTATTGCCCGCGCATGTACCTCGGCTACTACGGCCTGCATGAAGCCCCGTTCTCGATCACCCCGGACCCGCGTTTCGTGCACCTCAGCGAACGCCACCGCGATGCGTTGGCGCACCTGCTGTTCGGCGTCGACAAGGGCGGCAGTGGCGGCTTCGTGCAGCTCACCGGCGAAGTCGGCACCGGCAAGACCACCCTGAGCCGGCTGTTGCTGGAACAACTGCCAACCGACACCCGCATCGCGCTGGTACTCAACCCGCGCCAGGACGCGGTGGAGCTGTTGGAGACGATCTGCGAAGAACTGCACATCGACATCGAAGGCCGCCGCGGCAGCAGCAAGTCGCTGGTCGATGCGCTGAACGTGTATCTGCTGGATGCCTATGCGCAGGGCTTGCGGGTGGTGGTGTTGATAGACGAGGCACAGAACCTGCCGGCCGATGCGCTGGAACAGGTGCGCCTGCTGACCAATCTGGAAACCCATACGCAGAAGTTGCTGCAGATCCTGCTGTTGGGCCAGCCCGAGCTGCGCGACATGCTGGCGCGCCCGGACTTGCGCCAGCTGGCCCAGCGCATCACCGCCCGCTACCACCTGACGCCACTGGATGCACGCGGCACCGAGGCCTACCTGCGCCATCGCTGGCGGGTCGCTGGCGGCACCCGCTTCCCGTTCACTGCGAAAGCGGTGCAGCGGCTGCATACGCGTGCAGGCGGGGTTCCGCGCCTGCTCAACGTGATCGCCGAACGCGCCCTGCTCGCCGGATACGCGCGCGATGCCGCCGCGATTGATGCGCGGCTGGTCGATGCTGCTGCCGATGAAGTATTGCCGCCGTCAGCGCGACGCACGTGGTGGCCGTGGGTAGCCGCGGCAGCCGTAGTGGCTGTGGCCGCTGTTGCCGCGACCCAATTCAGGGGCACGAAGGCGCCAGCTGCCGCGCCTGCGCCGGCCTTGGCTTCACCCAATATGGTGGCCACCAGGCCGATGTCTGGGCGCGTGTCTTCGACGGTCAGCAGGCTGGACGCGACCGGCTTGACCCAATTGATCGGCGCCACCGGTGATACGCCATTGCCTGCGTGGCAAGCCATGCTGGCGCTTTGGCAACTCCCTGCCGACAGCATTACCGTGGATCCCGCCGGACCTTGCTCAACGGCGTCGAATCCTGAAGTCCATTGCGTGCAAGGCAACGCCAGCCTGGACACCCTGCTGGCTCTGGACCGACCGGTGTTGTTGCGCCTGCACGATGCCAACACCGACGCATGGGCCTTGCTGCTGGGCGCAGATGCACGTCGCGCTCGCATCCGCATCGGCGACCGCACGCTCGACATCGATCGGGTGCAATTGCTAGCACGTTGGCGTGGGCGTTACGCCAGCCTGTGGCGCGGCCCCGCGATGCTGGCAACCACACCGCGGCTGGATACCAGCGGGCCAGCGGTCGACTGGTTGCGGCAGCACGTCTTGCCCGGCTCCAATGCAGTCGCCGGCATGCCGTACGACGACACCCTGCGCGCTGCGGTGAATACCCTGCAGCAGGCACGTGGCTTGCCTGCGGACGGTATCGCCGGACCACTCACCTTGATGTCGCTGGCCAGTGAACTGCCCGGCCCACGCCTGTTGCGCGCACTGGACTGAGCCGATGTCATTGATCCTGGAAGCCTTGCGCAAATCCGAAGCCGAGCGTCGCCGTGGCCTGGCCCCGGATGTGGCGATGGAGTTGCCGCCCACCCCGGCATCTCGCCCGCGAAGCATGGCGGCTTGGCTGCTGCCGGCACTGATCGTGGCCGTCTTGGTGATTCTGGCGGGTTGGTGGTCTCGGCGCGAACCCGCGAACGCCGCATCGACCACGTCGGCAGTTGCCACCGATCAAACGCCCGCACCCATGCCGGAAGCAACGCCGCCAATGCCGCAAGCGATC
The DNA here is from genome assembly GCA_046595415.1 of Thermomonas sp. Lineage (GTDB taxonomy): Bacteria > Pseudomonadota > Gammaproteobacteria > Xanthomonadales > Xanthomonadaceae > Thermomonas. Next base: position 253 of record JBKJOY010000280.1, on the reverse strand, counting down.
CCGCGCATCGAACCCGGGCTGCCCGTCGTCGCGAGCGTGCAGGCGCCTGAGGTGCCCGCAACAGCCGTGCCGCCGCCAGCGATGACGGCAACGCCTCCCACTCCAGTCGCTCACGCATCGCCGTTCCAACCAGCGCCAAGGCCCACGCAACCGGCCCCGATCACGGCCCCGGCACGGCCACTGCCACCCACGTCGCCGACAGGCGCGATCAGCATCGACTCCTCGATGCTACCGCCAGTGAAGTTGAGCATGC
>JBKJOY010000264.1:0-5173 GCA_046595415.1 Thermomonas sp. | reverse complement strand
GCGAGCTTGTCCTTCTTGTCGGCATCGAAGTAGTAGTCCTTGTCGGGCAACCCGAGTCCACCTTGCACCGCGTAGGCGATATTCATCGACGAGTCCTTGAAGTCGGCCAGGGGGCCGAAATCGAACAGGACGTTTTCGCCATCCGCGGCGCTGGTGCGCAGGTAATCCGCGATGCTGGCCGCATCGGTGATGGCGTCGATCTTCGCCAGTCGGTCCTTCAGTGGCGCGATGCCCTGGGCGTCGATCTTCTGCTGGTCCATCCCGGTGCCCCAGAAATCACCGACGATCTTGTCGATGCCGGAGGCATTGGCATCCGCAGCGGACTGCTCGGCCAGTTGATGCTGGATTGCGAGCGAACGTTCCGCCAGCACTGCGCCTGGACCCCAGCTACTGCGGTCGGACGGGATCGTGTTGGCGGCGCTCCACTTGTCGTTGGCGTAGCCGCCGAAGTCGTTGCACACGTCTTTGGTTTTGTCCAGGTCGTCAGGCGAGAAATGGATCACCGAAGGCAGCTTGGATTCGTCCAATGTGTATGCAGCGGGCGCCTTCGCCTCGCTGGCGGCTGCGGGTGCTGCAACCGGCTTCTGGCACGCAGACAGGACGGCGGTAATCGCCAGCGACAGCAGCAGGACCTTGGGTGTCTTCATCGATGGAACTCCGGTTGAAGCGGGAAAGGCGATTCGGATCAGCGTACGGGACTGAATCGCGGATCGGTGATCTTCATTTCGGTCATCGGGCCATACGCCTTGACGACATCGCGGATCTTGGAGGCATCACCGATCACCACCAGGACCTGGTCCTTGCTGGCTGCGAACACGTCGTTGGCATCGGCAATCTGCGCGGGCGTGGCAGCAGCAATCCGGCCGAGGTAGCCGTCAATCGTGTCGCGGCTATCGCTGTAGAGCGTCAAGTCGACCAGGGTGCGGGCAAGTTGTGGCGAGGTTTCCAGGCTCGGTGCGAACTGGCCGGCAATGTAGTGCTTGGCAGAGTCCAGGGTTGCGGCGTCCAGGCCATCCTTGTGCAGCCGGTCGAGCGTCACCAGCGCAAGGTCGATCGCCGCCTTCGTGGAGTCCGTCTTCGTATAGCTGCTGATGGTCGAAGCGCCCGGCAATCGCGGTCGCTCGATGCGCGAATTGGCGCCATAGCTCAGGCCGGATTTGATCCGCAGTTCGGTATTGATCATCGAGGTGAAGCGTCCGCCGAACGCGGTCTGCACCAGGTCTTGCGCGGCTTGGGCGGGATCACCGTGGTGGCTGCCGATGTTGGCAAACGAGAAGTAGGTCTGGGTCGCGCCGGGTTTGTCGATCAGCAAGACGCGTCGACCGGTTTCGCGGGCCTTCGGCTCGACCTGCGGCAACTTGCCGGTGGCTTTGGCCCAGCCGCCGAACGCCTGCTTGACCTGCGCGGTGACGGTTTTCTCGTCGAAGTCGCCGGCGATGGCGATGATCAACCGGTCGCCGCCCATCTGCTGTTGGCGGAACGCCTGCAGGTCGGCCGCCGAAATCGTGGCCAGGCTGGTTTCATCGCCGCCGGTCGCGCGGCCGTACGGATGGTCGCGGAACAGCCAGCCACTGCTGTAGATGCCGATCAACTGGCGCGGATCGGAATCCTTGGCGTTGGCGATGCCGTCGATCGCCCGCTTGCGCAGCTTGTCGAACTCCGCCGCGTCCATCTTCGGGCGCAGCATGGCGTCGGCCAGCAACGACAGCATCAATCCCGCGTCCTTGGACAGGAACTGCGCGTTGGCGGTGATCGCCTCGCGAGAACTACCGAAATCCAGACTACCGCCCGCACCGTCGACGGCCTGCGCGAATCCAAGCGCATTGCGATTACCCGCACCCTTCGACAGCAGTTCGCCGAGCAGGTTGGCAGTGCCTTCCTTGCCGGGCGCATCGGCCAGTGCGCCGCCGCGAACCGCAACCGATGCGGCGACCAGCGGTACATCCTTGCGTGGCATCAACAGCACGGTGGCGCCGTTGTCCAAGGTGATCGTCTGGTAGTGGGGCAGGCGGATCTCGCCGGCATTGGCGAGCGCGCTGAAGCCCAGCATCGCGACGAAAGTAATGGCGATCCTGCGGATCGAGACGAGGCGGTTCATCACTTGCCCTCCTTGGCGGCGACGGCTGCAGCAGACGGCGTGGCCGTGACCGGCTTCAGCAATCCGGTGGTGCGGTTCTGCACACGAAGTATCTGTTTCGCCAGCGTCTGTATGTCGGCAGCGGTGACCACTTCGAATGCTGCGGGTGCATCGAACAACTTGCGGTAGTCGCCGTTGAACACTTGATATGTGCCCAGCGCGCGCGCCTTGCCATTGATCGTGGACATCCCACGCCAGAAAGCAGAGGCCTTCAGGTTGCGCGCCTTGTCGAGTTCAGCCGTGGTGACGCCATCACCGGCGATCTTGCCGAGTTCGTCGTCAAGCAGGGCTTCGACCTTCGCGACATCGCCGCCGGGTGGCAGCATCGCATACACCCACAGCAGGCCGGGATCGAACCCGCCATCGGCGAATGCACCGGTCTGGGTCGCCGCCTGCTCACGCTCGACCAGACGCTGGTTCAAGCGTGAAGACTGTCCTTGGGACAGGATCGTGACCAGCAATTCCAGCGTCGGGTAGCGCTTGTCACCGGCCCCCATCCCGCTGTGGAACGCGTAGGCGACGATCGGCGATTGTGCATCGGCGCGCTCGACCACCAGCCGGCGCTCGCCTTGCTGTTCGGGCTCGATGGTGGTGATCGGGGTTGGCTCGGGCTGCTTGGCCAGAGGCGCCAGGTATTTGTCGGCGAGTGCGAACACCTGCGTCGGGTCCACATCGCCTGAGATGACCAGCACCGCGTTGTTCGGCGCGTAATAGGTCTTGAAGAATTGCTTGAGGTCATCGATCTTCCAGCGATCGATATCGGACGGCCAGCCGATGGTCGGGATCTGGTACGGGTGCGCGGTGAATGCCGCCGCCTGCATCTGCTCCTGCAGGGTGCCGAAGTTGTCGTTGTCCACGCTCGAACGGCGCTCGCTGTAGACCACGCCGCGTTCGGTTTCGATCACCTTCGGATCGAACGCGAGATGTGCCATGCGGTCGCCCTCGAGATCGAAGATCGTCTCCGTCGCGCTGGACGGGAACCAGTCGGTATAGGTGGTCAGGTCGCTGCTGGTGCTGGCGTTGTTGCTGCCGCCCGCGCCCTCCATGGTGCGGTCGAACTCACCCGGTTTGCGGGTGGTCGTGCCGTTGAACATCATGTGTTCGAAGAAGTGCGCGAGCCCGGTAATGCCGGCATGCTCATTGCGGCTACCGACTTTGTAAAAGGTGTAGTAGTTCGCGTTCGGGATGTCGTGGTCCGGCCAGACGATGATCTTCAGGCCATTGGGCAGGGTCTTGCTGACGATGGCATCGGCGCCGGGCACCTGGCTGGCGGCCGCCTTGGTCGGCGGGGTGGCCGCCTGGGCAACAAGGGTGGTACTGCCCAGCGCGAGCGCGCAGGCAAGGGACAACAGGCGCATGTGGATTTCCCGGGAGTCGTAACCCCGGCACCTTGCACGATGACGTGCTCGGCGTCACCTGCCTAAAGTCGTGCCACTGCTACGCTCGGTACTTTCCTTAATGCGGAGCACCAACATGCGCGTGCATTTCCACGGAGCGGCGGGCGAGGTCACCGGTTCGATGCATCTGGTCGAGGCCGCCGGCAAGCCGGGCTCCAGCAAGAAGATTCTGCTGGATTGCGGCATGTGCCAGGGCAACGCGGAGATGGAGGCCAGCAACGCCGACCCGTTCCCGTTCGACGTGGCATCGATTGATGCCGTCGTGCTCAGCCACGCGCACATCGACCACATCGGCCGGGTGCCGCTGCTGGTCAAGCGTGGTTATCGCGGGCCGATCTTTACCCAGCAGGCGTCGGCCGAGCTTCTGCCGATCATGCTGATGGATGCCGCATCGATCGCCGAGGGTGATGCCGAACGCTTCAACCGCAGGCGTCGCGCCGGCGAAAAGGAGCTGGTGCCGCTGTACACCCGCGATGACGTGAAGCTGGTACTGGAGCGGGTGCAGCCGCTGGCCTACGACACGCGGACCAAGATCCTTGAGGGCATCGAACTCAACCTGCAGGATGCCGGGCATATCCTCGGCTCCGCCATCGTGGAGTTGTGGGCCGACGGCAAGAAACTGGTGTTCTCCGGTGACCTCGGCCCGAACGGAACCCCGATCCTGCGCGATCCCACAACCGTCAGCAAAGCCGACCTGGTGCTGATGGAGTCGACCTACGGCGATCGCAACCACAAGGATCGCGCAGAGACCATCGTCGAACTGGGCGGCATCCTGGATGCGGCATGGCGCGACGGCGGCAATGTCGTGATCCCGGCGTTCGCGGTCGGGCGCACGCAGGAGTTGCTGTATTGGTTCGCCCGGAATTGGGACGAATGGAATCTGTCGCGTTGGAAAATCTTTTTGGACAGTCCGATGGCCGGCAAGGTGGTCCAGGTCTATGACCACCACCATGACTTGTTCGATGCGGAGGCCCAAGACGTCTGGCGCGGCACGCCGAATCCCTTCCGCCTGCCCAACCTGCACACCACCGCGAGCACCGAGGAGTCGATGGGGATCAACCGCATCGAGCGTGGCGCGATCATCATCGCGGGCAGCGGCATGGCCAGTGGCGGACGCATCCTGCATCACCTGATCCAGAATCTCGGCCGGCGTGGCGCACATGTCGTGTTCGTCGGTTACCAGGGCAATGGCACGCTGGGACGGCGACTGGTCGATGGCGCGCGCTGGGCGCGGATCCACCAGCGCGACATCCGGGTGAATGCGCAGATCCATACCGTAGGCGGTTTGTCCGCACATGCCGACCAACACGGCTTGATGGAATGGTTTGGACATTTCCAGCCGAAGCCGCCGCTGGTCCTGGTGCACGGTGAAGACAAGGCGCGCGAGGCATTGGCAGGGGAAATCGGCGAGCGTGACAAGGTCGAGGTCACGCTGGCTAGACCGGGCATGACCGTCGACGTCTGAAACTGTGCTCGCGATGCCGCGCGCTCTGCAGGAGCGCCGCGGCAGTCGCTCAGCGTCGCCTGCCGCCCGTCGCCAATGAGGACAGCAGCAGCAAGCCGCCGATCAAGCCGACGTCCTTCATGAAGTGCAGCAGCTGGGCGCCTTGCTCGGCGCCGCCGAATTTCCAGAAGGGAT
>JBKJOY010000194.1:0-3787 GCA_046595415.1 Thermomonas sp. | reverse complement strand
GTACGGGCTGGTCCGGCCCGACTTGAGGGTGAACTGGCCGAAGCGCAGCGCATCGGCGCGCATCGCCAGTTTCAGGAATCGTGAGCGGTGGTCGTCCATGCCCTAGTGTCCACGATGTTGCGGCTTTTCCGCTACGCTCCTGCATCGATCCAGCACGCGAGAACGCATGCGCATCCTCAGCTTCAACGCCAATGGCATACGTTCGGCAGCCAGCAAGGGCTTTTTCGACTGGTTTGCCGGACAGGACATCGATCTGATGTGCGTGCAGGAAACCAAGGCCCAGGAACATCAACTTGGCCATGCGGTGTTCCGGCCGGATGGGTACCGCACGTGGTTCAAGGATGCGAACACCAAAAAAGGCTATAGCGGAGTCGCGATCTACAGCCGCCGTGAGGCGGATGAAGTGCGCACCGAGCTTGGCTGGGCGCCTTTCGATGACGAGGGCCGCTACATCGAGGCGCGCTTTGGCAACCTGTCGGTGGTGTCGTTCTACATTCCATCCGGGAGCTCCGGTGAGCTTCGCCAGGGCTTCAAGGAAGAGGTGATGGCGTGGCTGAAACCCATCCTCGAGGGGTGGTTGGCCAGCGGTCGCGACTACGTCCTGTGCGGTGACTGGAACATCGTGAGGGCCAGGAATGACATCAAGAACTGGACCGGCAACCAGAAGAATTCCGGCTGCCTGCCGCATGAGCGGGCGTGGCTGAGTGGCCTGGTCGCGGACGACTGCCATGACGGCCTGGTCGTGCCACCCGCGCACGGCTGGAAAGACAGCTTCCGCGTGGCACGGCCTGATGACGTGGAATATTCGTGGTGGTCGCAACGTGGTGGCGCGCGTGCCAACAACGTCGGCTGGCGCATCGACTACCAATTGGTGACGCCGGCGCTGGCGGCGCGCATCACCGCGGCCACGATCTTCCCCGAACCGAGATTTTCCGACCATGCGCCCTGCCTGGTGGAGTACGCCGAATGAACGATGTAGCGTCGGAGGCGGTTTCATACAAGGGCATTGCGGGTATACGGCGTGCGTTCGCCACGCCGTCGGCCCTGACGATGTTGCTGCTCGGCTTCGGCAGCGGGCTTCCGTTTCTGCTGATTGCATCGCAGACCCTGTCCACCCGCCTGCGTGATGTCGGCATCGACTTGAAGAGCATTGGCCTGATCAGTCTTGCCAGCTTCTTCTACCTGCTGAAATTTCTGTGGGCACCCCTGATGGACCGCTACCGGTTCCCGATCACCGGATACCTCGGCAGGCGGCGATCGTGGCTGTTGGTCGCCCAGATCGTGGTGACCATCGCGCTTGTGGCCTTGGCGTATTCACGCCCGGAAATGGGTGTGCGCAGCCTTGTGCTCTGGGTTCTGGTCGCATCGTTTGCTGGTGCGACCCAGGATACGGCAGTGGATGCTTATCGAATCGAGATCGCGCCCGAGTCCATGCAGGCTGCGCTGGCGGCCACTTATACGCTGGGCTACCGGTTCGGCCTGATCTTGGCGGGGGCCGGCGCGCTCTACATCGCCGAGTACCAGAACTGGCGTGTCGCGTATCTGGCGATGGCCGCGTTGATGCTGCTACCCATCGTTACCACTTTGCTGTGCCGTGAACCGGCGGAGCCCCAGACCAACGTGGTGCGGCGGATCGATGTGCTTGGTGCATTCTGGCAACCCATCAGCAGTTTTTTCACCCACAATGGGGTGCTGACGGCGACCGTGCTGTTGCTGTTCGTAGGCATGTACAAGTTCCCCGACCAGGTCATCGGGGTGATGGCCGGGCCGTTCTACCTCGACTCGGGATTCAGCAAGGCCGACATCGCAACCGTGTCCAAGTTGTTCGGCGTCTGGATGGGGATTGGTGGCGCATTTCTAGGCGGTGTCGCGGTTGCTGCGTTCGGTTTCAGGCGCATGCTGCTGGTCGCCGCGATCGGGGTGGCACTGTCCAATCTGGCGTTTCTCTTGATGGCGCACAATCCAGGCCAGCTCTGGGCGTTCTATGCGGCGCTGACGGCAGACAACTTGTTCCAGGGGTTTGCCGGCGTGGTGTTGATCGCATTTGCATCGTCGCTGACCGACCGCAACTTCACCGCGACACAGTTCGCGCTGTTGGTGTCGCTGGCAAATCTGCCAGGCAAATTTGTGGGCGGCGCGTCCGGTTACATCGTGGAAGCGACTTCTTACAGCACTTTCTTTGCCATGAGCACGCTAACTGTGGTGCCCACTTTGTTGTTGCTGGCATGGCTATGGCCACGGATCCGGGAGCCCGGCAAAAGCGGGTGAGCTTGCTCTGCGCCGTCCCTCGGGTTAGATAGAGGCTGCGTTCCCCCGCGCATTGAAGGAAATCGCCGTCATGACCGATATCACCGTGCAAAACCTCAGGCCCAAGCTGGTCGAGCGGCTCTCGCGGCTCGCTGAGCTCCAGGGCCTATCCTTGGATACAGTCGCTTCGCAAGCGCTCACCATTGGCGTGGATGCCATCGAGGACAGGGTGCGCAAGGAATTGCTCAATACCCGTGAACAGGTTGCACTGAAGGATGCGATCGAGCAGATCCAGAAGGTGCCCGATGCTGCGTTCGGAATGATCGGGCGGGTCAAGCCGCGAGACTAGTTCAGGCCGGGTAAACCGCGCCCAGCACGCGCAGGCCTGCCGCGCCGGTGACGGCTGGCAGGTTGCCCGGGCGTCCTGCCAGTGTTTCCCGGGCCAACCACGCGAAGGCCATCGCTTCCACGAAATCCGGATCCAGCCCGTGCGCAGCGCTCGAATCCACTGCAACGTGGGGCAACGCACGCGCCAATGCGTCGATCAGTTGTGCGTTATGCACACCACCGCCGCAGGCGATCAGGCGCCGGGTATGCGGTTGGGTGGCTGCCAGCGCCTCCGCGATCGTTCTCACGCTGAGCGCAAGTAGCGTGGCTTGCACGTCGGCGGGCGTTTCGTGGCCGCGCAACTTCGAGTCAACCCACGCCAGATGGAACTGATCGCGACCGGTCGACTTTGGCGGCGCTTGGCTGAACCACGGTTCGTCCAGCAGCCGCGACAACAGTGCCTCATCGACATGGCCTTGCTGCGCCAATGCGCCATTGTCATCGTACGCGTGCCCCGTGTGGCGCAGGCACCAGGCATCCATCAGGCCGTTTGCGGGGCCGGTATCGAAGCCCCGCACCACGCCGTGTTTCGGCAGCAGGGTGAAGTTCGCGATGCCGCCGAGGTTGAGCACGGCGCGGTCCTCCACGGGCGAATGCAATGTCGCCGCATGGAACGCCGGGACCAGCGGCGCGCCGTGGCCACCGGCAGCGACATCCCGGCGACGGAATTCGGCGACCACGCGCACGCCACAGCGCTCCGCGATGGTGGCTGGATCACCCAGTTGCAACGTGAAGGGGAATTCGCCATGCGGGCGATGACGCAGGGTTTGTCCGTGTGATCCGATCGCATCCAGATCGGTGGCGGTGATCCCGGCAGCAGCCATGGCATCGCGCGCAGCCTGCGCAAAAGCGCGACCGACCTGTACATCGAGTTCGCCAACTTCATCCAGGGTCAAGGTGACTGCATGCTGGCCAAGCTCCACCAGGCGCGCGCGCAAGGTGGGCTGCCACGGATAGGTGCGGCCAAACACCAGCTCAGGCGCCGCGTGCACGCCATCGTCCGCGAAGCGTACCAGCGCGGCATCGATGCCGTCTGCGCTGGTGCCGGAGATCAGACCAAGATAGAACCGCGCGGATGCTGGATTCGACATGTCGTGCAGTATCGCATCGCGACACGCGCGTCTATCGCAACGCGCCGCTTGTCAGCCTTTCT
>JBKJOY010000175.1:0-4828 GCA_046595415.1 Thermomonas sp. | reverse complement strand
GAAAATCCCGGCCGAAGCCGGGATCTTTGCAAGACGTGACGATTTGGAGGCCGAGGTCGGAATTGAACCGGCGTACGCGGATTTGCAGTCCGCTGCATAACCACTCTGCCACCCGGCCGGATGACGTTCCAGAGCACGAATTCTTCCACACAAACACATGGATCGCGACCCGGAAACAACAAAACCCCGAGAACGGGGCCTTGTCTGCAACTTCCATTAAAAATGGAGCGGGAAAAGGGACTCGAACCCTCGACCCCGACCTTGGCAAGGTCGTGCTCTACCAACTGAGCTATTCCCGCGTTGAGCCCGCCATTTTACGGCTTCATTCCACCCTGTCAACACCCTTTTTTTCCTGGGCACTCAAACTGGGCCAGGCCGCGCGCGCGTACTCGTATCCGGACCACAGCGTCAGCATCGCCGCAGCGGCCAATAACCACTCACCGATCGCAAAGATCGGAAAGCCCCACAACCGCTCCCGATACAGCAGGAACCCCAGCGCAACCATCTGCACTACCGTCTTGATCTTGCCGATCGCTTGCACGGCGACCTTGGCGCCCTGTCCCGCTTCAGCCATCCATTCGCGCAACGCGGATACCGCGATCTCGCGCCCGATGATCACCGAGGCCCACAACGCCATCCATACCGTGTGGTGATGTTCCACCGTGATCACCAGCGCCGTGGACACCATCAACTTGTCTGCGACCGGATCCAGGAACGCACCGAACGCCGAATACTGATTCCAGCGCCGCGCGATCCACCCATCCAGCCAATCAGTGATCGACGCGAACGCGAAGATCGCGGTCGCCGCGATATTGGTCCAGCGGTAGTCCAGGTAATAGACGACCACCAGCACCGGGATCATCGCGATCCGGAGCAGGGTCAACCATGTGGGAATCGTCAGCTTCACTCCGTCTCCTGTTTGCTTGTTGCATCCGATGCCATGCCATGCAGGCTAGTCCAAAGACGCTCCGCCAAGGCCCGGTTGATGCCGTCTACCCGGGCGATATCGTCAACTGCTGCAGCCTTCAATCCGGACAAACCGCCGAAATGCCGCAACAGGTTAGCGCGTCGACGCGGTCCGATGCCGGCGATATCTTCCAGCCGACTTGTACTGCGCGTTTTTTGCCGACGCCCGCGATGCCCGGTGATGGCGAAACGATGCGCCTCATCGCGCACCTGCTGGACCAGTTGCAGGCCGGGTGAGGCCGGACCAGGCTGCAGTTCACGGCCATCCGGCAACAACAACGTTTCGGCACCGGCCTTGCGCGCAGGCCCCTTGGCCACGCCGACCAGCGCGACACCGGTCACGCCGCTCTCCAGCAATACGTCCTGCGCCTGTGCCACCTGCCCTGCCCCGCCATCGATCAGCAACACATCCGGCACCACCGCGTCAGCATCACCTTCCGCCGATGGACGAAACCTGCGTTGCAAGGCCTGGTGCATGGCAGCGTAGTCATCGCCCGGTTCGATCCCGGCGATGTTGTAGCGCCGATACTGGTTGCGCACCGGACCCGCGGCATCGAACACCACGCACGACGCCACCGTGGCTTCACCCATGGTGTGGCTGATGTCGAAGCATTCGATGCGCTTGGGTGCTTCGGCCAGGCCGAGCATCTCGCGCAACCCATCCACCCGCGCGTGCTGGGCGCTGCTGCTGGTCAATTCGGTGGCGAGCGCGAGTTCGGCGTTGCGACGCACCAAGTCCAGGTGCGCGGCGCGCTCGCCACGCACACTGGTGCGCAATTCGACGCTGCGCCCGACATGGCCGGCAAGCGCAAGTTCGATCAGATCGCGATCGGGGATGTCGCGATCAAGCACGATCTCGCGCGGCGGCGGTTGCTCGGCGTAGTACTGCGACACGAACGCGGCCAACACTTCATCGGCACTGTCTTCGCCATTGGTCTTCGGGAAGAAAGCGCGCGTGCCGAGGTTGCGGCCGTCGCGGAAGGCGAGCAGCAGTACGCATGCCGATGCGCCCTGCATGGCGACTGCCAGCACGTCGAGATCGGCGTTGCGGCCATCAACGTATTGGCGTGTCTGTAGCTTGCGAATGGTCGTGATGAGGTCGCGCAGGCGCGCGGCGTTTTCGAAATCCAGGTGTTCGCTGGCTACCTGCATCGCCTCGGTCAGTTCATTGCCGAGTTCTTCGCTACGCCCGTCCAGGAACAGCCCCGCGCGACGCACCGCTTCCGCGTAGTCCGTTGCGCCAACCAGGCCAACGCACGGCGCGCTGCAGCGTCCGATCTGATATTGCAGGCAGGGCCTGCTGCGGTTGCGGAATACGCTGTCCTCGCAACTGCGCAGGCGAAAAAGCTTGTGCATCAGGTTGAGCGTGTCGCGTACCGATACCGCACTTGGATACGGCCCGAAATAGCGACCGGGGATGGCACGCGGACCACGATGGAAGCCCAGCCGCGGAAAGGTTTCCTGCGTCAGCAGCACGAACGGATAGCTCTTGTCGTCGCGCAGCATCACGTTGTAGCGCGGCTGCAGCGACTTGATCAGCTGGTTTTCGAGCAGCAGAGCATCGGCTTCGCTGCGGGTGACAGTGACCTCGATCCGGGCCACCTGCGCCAGCATCGCCATGATCCGGGTCGACTTCGGAGTCGCGTTGAAATAGCTGCCGACCCGATTGCGTAGCGCGCGTGCCTTGCCGACGTAGAGCACGCCATCTTCGGCACTGAACATCCGGTACACGCCGGGTGCAGCCGGCAGGCCCGCCGCGACTGCTTTGCCGTCGAAGGCGGGTGTGGTGTCGTCGGGTTTGTGCCGGCTCAGAAGCGGCCCTGGCGGATGCGTTCGACCACACCCGACGCCATCGCATCCACCAGTTTCCACGCACGCTCGAAATCGCGCGGGTCACCGCAATAAGGATCCGGCACGTCCTTCTTGCCGAGCCCAGCCCACTCCATCATCAACTCGACATCGGTATGCGCGGTGCGCGGCTTGCGGATGCGCGCGTCGTGCAGGATGGTCCGGTCCGCACACAGGATCACATCGAATTCGTTGTAGTCCTCCATCACCAGTGCACGCGCGCGCTGTTCGGAAATGTCCACGCCGTGCTTCGCCGCACAGGCAATTGCGCGCTCATCCGGCGCATGCCCGACGTGCGAACGGCCCGTCGCTGCCGAATCCACGTGCACTTTGTCGCCCAAGCCTGCGTCTTGCAGGCGCGCACGCAAGACGCCCTCCGCCATCGGCGAGCGGCAGATATTGCCCAGGCACACCACCAATACGCCCAAGGGCTTCGCTTTTACCTTTTGAGCTTGCATAGGATCAGCCATTGCGTCTTTGCCACTCCTGTTCGGCGCGCGCGAGGTCATCCGGTGTGTCGACACCTGGCGGAAATGGTGACGGCGCGAGCCGCACCGCGATCCGCCAACCCGCTTCCAGCGCGCGCAACTGTTCCAATGATTCGGTCTGTTCCAACGTACCCGGCGGCAATACAGCGAATGCTTGCAGCGCCGAGACGCGATACCCGTAGATGCCGATATGCCGCAGCCAGCATCCTTCCGGCATCACACTGCGGTCGCGGGCAAACGCGTCGCGCGGCCATGGTACCGGCGCACGGCTGAAATACAGCGCATCACCATTCGCGGCCATGACAACCTTGACCACGTTCGGGTCGAGCAAGCCGTCGATATCGTTGATCGGTGCCGCAAGCGTGGCGATGCCGGCGCCACTTTCGGCTACGGCGTTGGCGACACATTCGATGCCATCGGCGGGCGCGAAGGGTTCATCGCCTTGCAGGTTGACGACGATGGTGTCGTTGCTCCACCCCGCGATCCGCGCGCATTCGGCGAGGCGGTCGGTGCCTGAGGTGTGGTTCGTCGAAGTCATCGCGACTCGCACGCCGCTGCCTGTCAGTACATCGGCGATGCGACTGTCATCCGTGGCCACCCAGACCTCTCGAGCGCCGGCCTGCGACGCCTGGCGTGCCACATGCAGGATCAGCGGCTGGCCGCCGATCAACCGCAACGGCTTGCCGGGCAAGCGCGATGCGGCGTAGCGAGCGGGAATTGCGACAACGAAATCAGGTGTGGTCATGCGCGCATTATCGCCAACTTCTCCAGCAACGCAGCCCAGAAGGCATCCGGCATCCGCGCCTGCAGCGGCACCGAATACCAATGCCGCTGCGCGAATGCCATGCATTTCACCGCGTCTTTTTCGGTCATCAGCACCGGTAGCGGACTACCGAAATCGAGCTCTTGCGCCTGATATGCATGGTGGTCCGGAAATGCATGCGGCACCACCGCGATCCCCGCATCGCGCAAGGTCATGAAGAACCGCTCCGGGTCACCGATCCCGGCCACTGCATGCACGCGTTGACCGGCGAATGCCGCAAGTGACTGCGGACGCCCACCTAGCAGTGGCAGCGCCTCCATCACCTGCAAGCGCATCGGCCATTCGCCAAGCCCGGTCGCAGGCGCCATCGCCTCGTCTGGCGCCACACCGAGGTTCAGCACCCGGAACGTGCAATCCGCGGCGCGCTCGATTGGCTCGCGCAGTGGACCGGCAGGCAACAAGCGGCCATTGCCATAACGGCGCCGCGCGTCGACCACTTCGATCTCGATGTCGCGCGCCAATCGGTAATGTTGCAGGCCGTCGTCACACACGATCACATCGCAACCCGCATGCGCCAGAGACTTCGCCGCAGCCACTCGATCACGATCCACGCGCACCTTGGCCCCGGTGCTATGCGCAATCAGCATCGGCTCATCGCCGCTCAATGTCGGATCACTGCCAGCATCCACCCAACGCGGCGTTTTCGCATCCAGGCGACCATGGCCGCGACTGGCCACGCCAGGCGTCCAACCCCTGGCGCGCA
>JBKJOY010000144.1:0-3185 GCA_046595415.1 Thermomonas sp. | reverse complement strand
CGCACCTCAAGCGTGTGGCCGCGGAACTCGTACACCCGCCGCGCCGGTAATCCAATAATCGAATATCGCCCAAAGCGCTCGCCGCCTTCCACCGATTCGAACAGATACGTGTGCGGTCCGTCGGCGAATTTCAGGTACACCGACAACGGCGTGTCGAGGTCCGACAGGACCTCGCGCACCACGGGAATCAGGGTATTGCCGTCAGCGGCGTGTTGTAGAAATTGAGCGTGCGTAATCAAGCGAAGCATCCTTCATGGGTATACGGGCGACCGGGGCGGCAAAGCCACGCCACCATCGCCAACCATGCTTTGCGGAGCCAATCGCCGGATTCATGCGCTTACTTTAGCCGGGTTCAAGCGCAACGGGCAATCGGGCGGCAAGTGCATGCGCAGGCGCGCAGGTACGCACTCGAGGTGGAACTGCCGCGCTTGCCAGGGTTCACCATCCAGGTTGAGGGTCCTGGGCGTGGCGGAGGAAAGCTGCAGCCATGGCAACCTCGCCCGGATTGCGACGCGTTCGAGTGCTGCGTCGCGTCCCTCAAGCATGGCTGTGCCAAGGGTCGCCGCCAGCTCACCCTCCAGCGCCGGAACAATGGTCAGGTCCAGCAGGCCATCGTCGATCAATGCCTGCGGACACAGCACTTGTCCGCCACCCGCCTGGCGCCCATTGCCGATGCCCAGCGCAATGAAGTCGCCTTCCCATTCGAAACCGGGGCCAGTCAATCGCGCGTGCTGCGCTTCGATCCGTCCCAGCTGGACAAGCCCGGATACAACGTACGCCAAGCCGCCCAGCATCGTCTTCAGCCCCTCGCGCGTATGCGTGGTCACCTCAGTGCCGAAGCCGCCAGTGGCGAGATTGGCGACCCAGTCATTGCGATCGCCTGCACGGATGCGCAACAAATCGACAGGCACGGCGGGCGCATCGAGAATCAGGCGCAACGCATCGCTGGGCGATTCGGGAATTCCAGCCGCCACGGCGAAGTCGTTGGCGGTGCCCAATGGCACCAGGCCGATGGCGGGCAGCTCGCCAGCGGCTTCATCGCGACGCGCCAACGCACCGGCCACCGCACTCAGGGTCCCGTCGCCGCCGCCGGCAACAATCACGTCTACGCCATCGCGAATGGCTTCAGTGACATAGCGTTCCGCGTCGCCTGCTTCCCAGGTAACGCGCACCTCAAGCTGGATGCCTTCGTCCCGCAACCCCGCGACCGCGGCGCGCAGCACGTCATTCGCGGCGGCCTTGCCGTTGAGGAGCAATCGCCAATGGGATCCGAGTGTCATGGCCGAAGACTAACGTCCTGATGTGAACGCGCCAGCATGCGCGCAGTTGTCACTTCACCGTCACGTTTTACGCGGATGCTGGGCACGTGTCGCAGGGATGACCGAGGGGCAGGATGCCCACCCGCAAAAGCCGATGCCGTGCCCCTCCCGCGGCGTCGGCTTTTCTTTGGCCGCCTGGTTATCCCGGCGCCTCAGCGTACAGCGGCGACCGCGGCCTTCATGTCCGCGATGACTTTGGCGTAGTCGGGATGGCCGAAGATCGCGCTGCCGGCCACGAAGCTGTCTGCGCCCGCGCGGGCGATCTCGCCGATGTTGTCCGGCTTGACCCCGCCATCGACTTCCAGCCGGATCGGCCGGCCGCTGGCATCGATCCGCGCACGCACCACGCGCAGTTTTTCCAGGGTCGACGGAATGAAAGCCTGCCCGCCGAAACCGGGATTGACCGACATCAGCAGCACGTAGTCGATTTCCTCCAGCATGTAGTCGAGCACGTCCACTGGCGTGGCCGGATTCAGCACCAGCCCGGCATGGCAACCCAGCGACTTGATCAACTGCACGCTGCGATGCACGTGGCGGGTGGCTTCCGGATGGAAGCTGATGTGGGTGGCGCCGGCCTTGGCGAAGTCCGGAATGATCCGGTCCACCGGTTCCACCATCAGATGCACGTCGATCGGCGCGGTCACGCCGTGCTTGCGCAGCGCCTCGCAAACCAGCGGCCCGATGGTCAGGTTCGGCACGTAATGGTTGTCCATCACGTCGAAGTGGACCCAGTCCGCACCAGCGGCCAGCACGGCGTCCACTTCCTCGCCCAATCTGGCGAAATTCGCGGACAGGATCGACGGGGCGATGACGGTGCTTTGCATGCTCATTGTGTGCGTCTCATCCCTTGCGCTTTGCCTTGATGCGGTCGTATGCGGTGTTGATCTCGCTTGCCTTCGCCTCGGCCTGGCGCTGCAGTTCGGGCGCGGCGCCGGCCAGCCTGTCGGGGTGGTATTGGCTGATCAGGCGGCGATAGGCCAGGTCGATTTCGGCATCACTGGCTTCGTTGGTCAGGCCGAACACGCGGTACGGGTTCTCATGTGTGCTCTTCAGCCAATCGGCATCGAATGCATGGCCGATCAGCAAGCCCAACAAGCCGCCCGCCGGATGCCGCAACAGCAGCCAACCAGCAATCAGTCCGAAGAATTTTCCATACCAGCGTGTCATGCAGCGATTCTACTTCGCTGGGCTGACTCGCGAACGTCAGCAGGCCGACCGCCGCTGCAGTCCGTCAACTGGTCGTAAACTGACCGTCTTCCCACGCTTTGATCCCCCATGGCCACCACCCTGCTCCAGTCCGATCTGCCGGGCCTGCACCTGATCCATCGCGGCAAGGTCCGGGATGTTTTCGACCTCGGCAACGATACGTTGCTGATGGTGGCCAGCGATCGCCTGTCCGCCTTCGACGTGGTGCTGCCCGACCCGATCCCCGGCAAGGGCGAGATGCTGTGCCAGATCAGCAATTTCTGGTTCGACAAGACCGCGCACATCATCGGCAACCATCTCACCGGTATTGAGGTTGCCAGCGTGTTGCCGGCCGAGGTTGATGCGGCCTTGTATGCCAAGCGTTCGGTGGTCACCAAAAAACTCAAGCCGGTACCGGTGGAATGCATCGCCCGCGGTTACATCATCGGCAGCGGCTGGAAGGACTACCAGCGCAGCGGCGCGATCAGCGGCATCACGCTACCAGCGGGCCTGCAACAGGCGCAGCGGTTGCCGGAGCCCATCTTCACGCCGTCAACGAAGGCTGCGGTCGGCGACCACGACCAGAACATCGACTTCGACGCCGCCATCGACCTGGTCGGTCGCGAGATGGCCGAGGCCGTGCGCGACGCGACGCTGGCGCTGTACACCTTTGCCCGCGAT